>NZ_CP083451.1:4215000-4422796 GCF_020080045.1 Comamonas odontotermitis | reverse complement strand
CATCATGTGACCTATCCATGAAAACGCTGACGGTGCAGACCGGGCATGGACGGTGCCGGGATGTGGGGACTGCAGGCATATTACCGAAAAACCGCCTAAAAAGCCCAAGCAATTGCCAAGCTTGACAAACACTGCGATAATTTGCGGTTTCCCTGCATGCAGGGCGAATTTTTACGCGCGCGAAATTTGAAAAAGAGGTGGCAACATGCCGATCTTTGTCAGGTGACGTGCACTATTTCACCGGTGTTGCGCTTGAGCAGGGCTTGAGCTTGGTCACTGTAGCGCCTCCCATTCCTTCTGGATGTGGGTGAGCGGCTCGGTTGCCACCAAACCGGAACCAAGCCTCTCTAGGAATTGCATCATGAAACGTACTTACCAACCTTCCAAAGTCCGCCGCGCTCGTACCCACGGTTTCCTCGTCCGTATGAAGACCAAGGGTGGCCGCGCCGTGATCAACGCACGCCGCGCCAAGGGCCGCAAGCGTCTGGCCGTCTAAGCCTGAATGGGTGGCCTTGGCGCTCTGATGAAGAGTGCCAGGTAGTGCTCCGGTGCATCGCCTCAAGACACGACCCCAGTTTCAGGCCGCCATGGCGGGCGGAACCATTGCACGTACGGCGCATTTTGCGCTGCACCGACTGGATCTGAACGCCGCATCCTCTGGCAGCGAGACTGCCTCCCCATCAGGGCCCGGTGCCTTGCCTTCCAGTGAGGCGGCACCGCAGGCCCTTTTTGCGTTGCCTGGTACCTGGCTGGGTGCCATGGTGCCCAAGCGCTGGGCGCGCCGTGCCGTCACGCGCAACACCATCAAGCGCCAGATCTATGCCGTTGCGGCCGAGCAGGCTTTGCAGCTGCCGGCGCATGCCCATGTGGTGCGCCTGCGCAGCACGTTCGACCGCAAGCAATTCATCAGCCCGACCTCGGATGTCCTGAAAAAGGCGGTCCGTGCCGAGTTGCTGCAGCTATTTGCCCGGGCGCAGAAAAACACGCGTGATGCGCTCCCTGGGCGCGATGGCGCCGCTACAGGGCATAGCGTATGATGCAACGTTTGCTGATCGGACTGGTACGTGGCTACCGGCTGCTGCTGAGCCCATGGCTGGGTTCTGCCTGCCGTTTCGAGCCCACATGCTCGGTCTATTCGTTGCAAGCGCTGGAGCAGCATGGCGCCGCCATGGGAAGCTATCTGACTGTGCGCCGTCTGGCGCGCTGCCATCCGTGGTGCCAGGGCGGCCTGGACCCGGTTCCCTCGCATCCCCGTTGGTTCAGCCGTTTGGTAACTCCTGCTGATTCATCCTCTTCCCCCTCCGAGAAGTCTTCATGAACGACATTCGCCGCACCATTTTGTGGGTGATATTTGGTTTCTCACTCGTCCTGCTCTGGGACAAGTGGCAAATCCACAATGGCCGCAAGCCCACCTTCTTCCCGACGCCCGAAGTCACTGCGGCTACCCCTGCGGATGCCACCAAGACCGAGGCGGGCGTACCTGCTGCGGCCCAGGCAGCTGCGGCTGACAGCAGCAATGTGCCCGCCACCGGCGGTGCTGCACCTGCTGCTGCGCAGCGCGAAAAGGTGACGGTGACGACCGACCTGTACCGCCTGACTTTTGATGGCGAAGGCGGCTCGCTGATCGGTGCCGAACTGCTCAAGTACGCCGACCAGGACGACAAGACCAAGCCTGTGAAGCTGCTGGACGAAAGCGCTGCCCGCGTGTATGTGGCGCAGACCGGCCTGATCGGCGGCAACTTCCCCACCCACAAGACGGTGATGAAGCTGCAGCCGGGCCCGCGCGAGCTGGCAGAAGGCCAGGACAGCCTGAATGTGGTGTTCGAATCGCCCGAGCAGGGCGGCGTCAAGCTGGTCAAGACCTGGACCATCAAGCGCGGTGACTATGCCATCGGCCTGAAGCAGGACGTGGTCAACACCAGTGGTGCGGCAGTCAGCCCCCAGCTGTACCTGCAGCTCACGCGTGATGGCAACAAGCCCTCTGGCGAGTCGATGTTCTATTCCACCTTCACCGGCCCTGCGGTCTATACCGAGGCCAAGAAGTTCCACAAGGTGGATTTCAAGGACATCGAAAACGGCAAGACCGACAGCCTGGACAAGCAGGCCGACAATGGCTACGTGGCCATGGTGCAGCATTACTTTGCCAGCGCCTGGTTGCTGCCACAGGGCACGCAGCGCGACATCTACGCCCGCAAGGCTGGCAACAATCTGTACTCGGTGGGCGAGATCACCCAGCTGGGCCAGATCGCTCCCGGCCAGAGCAAGGCGGTGGAGGCGCGCCTCTTTGTCGGCCCGCAGGTCGAGAAGATGCTCGAATCCATGGCGCCCGGCCTGGAATTGGTCAAGGACTATGGCTGGCTGACGATTCTGGCCAAGCCGCTGTACTGGCTGCTGTCCAAGCTGCACACCTTCATTGGCAACTGGGGCTGGTCCATTGTGGCGCTCGTGGTGCTGCTGAAGATCGCCTTCTACTGGCTCAACGCCAAGGCCTACTCCTCGATGGCCAAGATGAAGGCCATCAACCCACGCATCATGGAGATGCGCGAGCGCCTCAAGGACAAGCCGCAGCAGATGCAGCAGGAGATGATGCGCATCTACCGCGAGGAGAAGGTCAACCCCATGGGCGGGTGCTTCCCGATCATGATCCAGATTCCTGTGTTCATGGCGTTGTACTGGGTGCTGCAGTCGAGCGTGGAAATCCGCAACGCACCGTGGATCGGCTGGATCCACGACCTGTCGGTTCCTGATCCGTTCTTCATCCTGCCGATCGTGATGACCCTGTCGTCGCTGCTGCAGACGGCGCTGAACCCCGCGCCGCCTGATCCGATGCAGGCCAAGATGATGTGGATCATGCCGCTGATGTTCAGCGTGATGTTCTTCTTCTTCCCGGCAGGCCTGGTGCTGTACTGGTGCACCAACAACATCCTGTCGATTGCCCAGCAATGGATCATCAACAAGCGCATGGGTGTGCCGCCGCAGTTCAACCTGCCGAAGTTCAAGTAAGCGCTTTGTCAATGCAGGGATTGCCTAGGCGGGCATTCCCGCATCTGCCCCCGGAACGGCCGCATTTGCGGCCGTTTTTTCGTTAGCATGGTCTGTTCAGATCGTTGTTAAACAACATGGGGGTTGATGTATGGCAAAAGTTTCGGTTTTTCAACGCAGCGCCTTGGCGCTGGCGGTGTTGGTGTGCGCAGGCGCATCGCATGCGGCAACCCTGCGCTGGGCTGGCGCCAATGACATCCTGACCCTGGACCCCCACGCGCAGAACCACCAGACCACGCATGCGTTCCTGCAGCAGGTGTACGAGCCGCTGGTGCGCTATGGCAAGGATTTTCAGCTGGAGCCCGCGTTGGCTACCAAATGGACCGAAGTGAGCCCCACACAATGGCGCTTCGAACTGCGCAAGGGTGTCAAATTCCACGACGGCGCGCCGTTCACGGCGGATGACGTGGTGTTTTCTCTGACCCGCATCATGACGCCGCCATCGAACATGATGAGCTCAACCCAGAGCATCAAGGAAGTCAAGAAGGTCGACGATTTCACCGTTGATCTGATCCTCAAGGGCCCCAACCCCATTTTGCTGCGCGAACTGACCGAGGCCCGCATCATGAACAAGGCCTGGGCCGAGAAGAACAACTCCGTCAAGACCCAGGATTACGCAGGCAAGGAAGAATCCTTTGCCAGCCGCAACACCAACGGCACGGGCTCGTTCATCGCCACGGGCTGGCAGCCCGATGTGAAGCTGACCCTCAAGAAAAACGCCAACTGGTGGGACAAACCCACCGGCAACGTGGATGAGGTGGTTTTTACCCCGATTAAATCGGCTGCCACCCGCACCGCTGCGCTGATCTCGAACCAGGTCGATTTCATGGTTGACCCACCACCCCAGGACCAGGACCGCATCAAGAAGACGCCTGAGTTGAAGCTCCTGGAAGGTACGGAAAACCGCACCATCTACCTGGGCCTGGATGTATTCCGTGACGAGTTGCCGGGCGCCGGCACGGCGGGCAAGAACCCGCTCAAGGACATCAAGGTGCGCAAGGCCATGTATATGGCGATCGACACCGAAGGCCTGCACAAGCGCACCATGCGTGGCATGTCCATCCCTGCGGGCACCATGATTGCGCCCATGGTGCACGGCTGGACCAAGGAGCTGGAGCAGCGTGCCGCCAAATACGACGTGGAAGGCGCCAAGAAGCTGCTGGCTGAAGCCGGTTACCCCAATGGCTTCAACCTGAAGCTGGAATGCCCGAACGACCGCTATGTGAACGACGAGGCGATCTGCCAGGCCGTGACCGCCATGTGGACCCGCATCGGCATCAAGACCAGCCTGCAGGCCACGCCAATGGCCCAGTACGTGACGCGTGTGATGAACTCCGACCCCAACGCCTACCTGTTCGGCTGGGGCGTGGCCACGTTCGATGCGCTTTACACGCTGGATGCGCTGGTCCACAGCAAGGGCAGCGCGGGCGGCGGCGTCTACAACGGTGGCCGTATTGCCGACAAGGAGCTGGATGCCAAGATCGACGCGATGAAGACCGAGACGGATCCGGCCAAGCGTGATGCGCTGATCAACGATGCGTTGAAGATGACCAAGGACAACTTCTACACCATCCCTGTGCACCACCAGATCTTCCCCTGGGCCATGCGCAAGGGCATCGACACCGTGTACCGCGCCGATGCACGCCCGATTCCGGCCTGGACGACCATCAAGTAAGCGGGTTCAAGCCGCATACCCAAACCCAACCAGGAAGCCTGCGCGAGCAGGCTTTTTTGCTTTTTACCGGGCCGTGGGGAGCCCTCGGTGCAGCGCTGCTGGCCGGGCACGCTGATAATCAGAGGCATTGAACCTGCTGTTTTGAATGAAAATGGCCTTTGGCGCACAACCAACGTGCGCCAATAGCTATTAAATCTGTAGTGTGCAGCCCTTGCGCTGCAGCCATTTGCCTGAACCTGTCCGAGAACCGCCCATGCTTGCCCGCCACCAAGACCCGATTGTTGCCATTGCCACCGCCCCCGGACGCGGCGCCGTGGGCATCGTGCGGGTGTCGGGCAAGGCCATTGCGCCGCTGGTGCAGCTGTTGTGCGGCAAGGCGCTCAAGCCGCGCGAAGCGAGCTATCTGCCCTTCAAGGCGGCCGACGGCCAGGCTATCGACCAGGGGCTGGCGCTGTACTTTCCGGCGCCGCACAGCTATACCGGCGAAGACGTGCTGGAGCTGCAGGCCCACGGCGGGCCGGTGGTGCTGCAGCTGCTGCTGGCGCGCTGCCTGGAGGCCGCGCAGACCCTCGCTGCCAACGGCCAGGCGACCTTGCCGGGCCTGCGCCTGGCCGAGCCGGGCGAGTTCACCGAGCGCGCCTTTCTGAACGACAAGATCGACCTGGCCCAGGCCGAGGCGATTGCCGATCTGATCGATGCCAGCACCGAAGCGGCCGCGCGCAGCGCCAGTCGCTCGCTCACCGGCGCCTTTTCGCAGGAGATTCATCGCCTGCGTGATGCACTCATCCACCTGCGCATGCTGGTGGAGGCGACGCTTGATTTTCCAGAAGAAGAGATCGACTTTCTGCAAAAGGCTGACGCCTATGGCCAGCTCGACCAGCTACGCAGCACACTCCAGGGGGTGATGCAGCGCACACGCCAGGGTGCGCTGCTGCGCGAAGGCATCAAGGTGGTGATCGCCGGGCAGCCCAATGCGGGCAAGAGCTCGCTGCTCAACGCGCTGGCGGGGGCGGAGCTGGCCATCGTCACCCCAATTGCCGGCACCACGCGCGACAAGGTGGCGCAAACCATTCAGATCGAAGGCGTGCCGCTGCACGTGATCGACACCGCCGGTCTGCGCGAGAGCGATGACGAGGTGGAACGCATCGGTATCGCCCGCGCCTGGGAAGAAATTGCCAGCGCCGATGCCGTGCTGTTTCTGCACGACCTCACGCGCATGCAGGAAGACAGCTACCGCGCCGCCGATGTACAGATCGCCGCCACCTTGCGCGAACAGCTGCCCGCCAGCGTGCCGGTGATGCAGGTGTGGAACAAGGCGGATGCATTTTCAGCCGCCAGCGCACGCCAGATGAGCGCAGAGGCATCAAAGATCGTAGCAATTCATTCGTCTGCAGATATGGCGGGCGATGAGCCGCTGATTCTTTCGGCCAAGACCGGCGACGGGCTGGATACATTGCGCAAGCAATTGCTGGCCATGGCTGGCTGGCAATCGGCCGCCGAAGGCACCTACATTGCCCGCGCGCGCCATGTGCAGGCGCTGCAGCAGGTGCAGGAACACCTGGACAGCGCCCACGAGCAGTTGCATGTGGACAGCCCCGCGCTCGATCTGCTGGCTGAAGAACTGCGCCTCGCGCAGCAGTCACTCAACGCCATCACCGGCGAATTCACATCGGACGATCTGCTAGGCGTGATCTTCAGCAGTTTCTGCATCGGGAAATAGCCAATACGGCAGCCCCGGTTGCGCAGTGGACAGCGCTGCATTGCCGCCATGGATCGCCGAAAGCACAATGTGCAAAGAGCCGGTGGATGGCCATTCCACACCTATTCCATACCCATTCCCTTCCTTCTGATGACCACTGTTCCTTCCAACTCCCTGCGGGCTGCGGGCGTCGATCCGATTACCGATGCCATTGCACGCCACCAGTTGGGCCAGGCCGCCGTGCCACAGGCAGTGGCTTTCCATGCATGGCTCGCACAGCACCATGGCTGCTGGAGCGGCCTGATGCCGGGCCTGCAGCAGGCGCGAACGGGTTATGTCGACCTGCGCAGCGCAGAATCGCCCGTGGCACGGGCCAGCGCCACCATGGACCGCGCAGGCGCGGTGGCCGCCTATGCGGCGCTGCAGCAGCAAGCCGGTTTTGCCATTGGCGTGGGTGACTGGATGGAGCAACGCTGCGTCTACCAAAGCGAGAACTACCGTTCGACCCGGCTGGACGGCGTGATGCGCGATTGCCATCTGGGGCTGGACCTGTTTGCACCGGCTGGCACGGTGCTGACCCTGCCGCAGGCTGCAGAAGTCGTGGTAGCCGAGGTGCGCGACGAGCGGCTCGATTACGGCGGCATGCTGGTGCTGCGCCACGATCCAGCCCAGGGCGATGACCGTGCCGCCTTCTACAGCATCTGGGGCCACCTGAGCCACCGCACAGCGCGGCGCTGGCGGCCGGGCGATGCCATTGCCGCTGGAACACAGTTTGCCGAGCTGGGCGATTTTGACGAAAACGGCTGGTGGCTGCCACATCTGCACCTGCAGCTGTGCCTGCTGGCGCTGCCGGATTTCAGTGAAGCCCCCGGCGTGGGCGAGCTGGCATTCGCCGAGGTATGGCGCGATATCTTTCCGGACCCGACGCCGCTGCTGTTGAGCGCGCCCTTGGGCAAGGACTGATGTGCGCCCAGTCGACCTGGCTCCTGACGAACCTCAATCCGGCATGCGGTAAGCCAGTGCTTTCAGCGCCTTGTCGGGCGAGACATCGGCAAACACGGGCGGGTTGGCGACCTGTTCGATGAATTCCAGCTCGGGCACGATCTGCGCCACCTGCTCCGTCAAGAAGGAGAGCGGCAATTCCGGTGCATTGAGGCACAGCAGCGCATGGCCGCCGGGCACCAGCAGGTCGGGCAGACGCTTGATCAGGCGGGCATAGTCCTTGGTGGCGACAAAGCTGCCCTTCTGGTAGCTGGGCGGATCCATGATGACGAGCTGGTACGGCCCCGTGCGGGTGATCTTGCCCCAACTGCTGAAAATATCGTGTGGCCAGAACTGCCCGCCTGCCAGCTGGTTGAGCCGGTGGTTCTGCTGGCCGGTGGCAAGCGCCCCCTTGCCCATGTCGATATTGATCGCCTGACCGGCACCAGCCTGCAACGCCGCTACCGAAAAGGCGCAGGTATAGGCAAACAAGTTCAACACCTTGCAACTGCCCGGATCGGGCTGGCGGGCAATGTACTGTCGCACCCACCGCCGGCCTGCGGCCATGTCCAAAAAAAGGCCATGGTTCTGGCCGCGCAGCACATGCACCAGATAGCGAGCGCCATCTTCCTCCACCGTGTGCGGATCGGGCAGACTACCTTGCACCAGCCGGGTCTGCGCCGCTCCCAGCGCGCGGCACTGGTAGACCCAGATGAGCGGCTCTCCAGGGTGGATCTGTTGCCAGCGCGCCTGCAGCGCATCACCAATGGTCTCGAGATCGCTACCCTCCAGCGGAGCAAAGCTGGTCAATACGATGGCGGGCGGGAAGATGTCGAGCGACAGGTGCTCGCAGCCAGGATGCAGGCCGCCGCGGCCATGGAAAAGGCGCTGCGCGTCCTTGCACACAGGCATGGCGGCGATGGCGTCGAATAGAGCATTCATGAATCAGATGACAGCCCGTGGCCAGACAAACAGGCGCTTGCATGGCGCAAAGGCTGTGAAGGATAATTTTTTACAAACTGTCTCGCTGCTGCGAATCAAAAAGGTGACGCGTCGGTTAGATTGGATGTAGCAGAAAAAATCGTTTTGCAGATCACGAGCCTGGCATGCTTGGGTCTGGGAGGAAAAAGTGCATGATGAATACCCCAACCGACATCGGCGGCCTGATTGCCGCCATCAACAATTGCCAGGACGAAGAAAGCATGATCAACCCGCTGACCAATGCGCAGTGGGAGATTTTGGCACCATATCTGGCGCCTACCAATCTCGGGGCCTCGCAGGTGCTGTTTCAGCAGGGCAGCCAGGAGCGCACGCTGTTTTTTGTGGAGAGCGGAAGCCTGAGCGTGCACTTTGAAGACGAACAGCAGCGCATCCGCCTTGCCATTGTGGGGCCTGGCTCCATTGTGGGCGAGGGCGCCTTCTTCTCCCACCGCCCTCGCAGCGCCACGGTGCAGGCGGTGTCAGCCACGCGCCTGTGGGGGCTGCCCAGCATCCGCTTTACCGAGCTGTGCAACCGCCAGCCTGCAGTGGCTGTGGCATTGGCCATGGCTGCGGGTTCGGTGCTTGCCAAACGCCTGGGCAATCGCAAACGACGCGTCGCCACCACATAAAGGCGGTGGTGGAACAAGGCTCAGGTAGATTTTTTTGCGATGGATCCGGCGCAGCCATCTACAATTGCAAACGTTTGTTTCCTAAAGAAGCGAACATCATTCAGAATAAAAAACAGATTTGGGTAGGGAATCGGCATGTCTCTTATTGCCAGATGGTTTGGCAAATCCAGCAAGCTGCCTGCGCGCGCTGAAGCCGCGCAGCCGTCGGTGTTTGCTGAATCATTGCGAACGGTTCAGCACAGTCCACAGGCTGCTGCGCCGTTGGCGCCGCCACATGTTGCAGACACTGCATCGCGCCCGGGTGAGCGCTCTGCACGGCGCGAAATGGTGTACTCCTCCGTACGCGAATCGATGGTGCGCTCTGGCATCCTGTCGGCAGGTTACAAGTTCAAAGTGCTGGCGCTGGACAAGCGTGCCACCCAGTTCATCGTGATGATCGATCTGGCCGAGCAGTTTTCCGTCGGCCCAGAAAAACTCAGCCAGATCGAGGCGCTGATTGCGTATTCCGCAAAAACCCGGTTTGAAATTCTGGTCACATCGGTCTATTGGCGTCTCAATGGTCAGTTGGGCGCATCTTCGGCCAAGGCCAAACCAGCCTCCACCTCTGTTGCAGGTGCTGCAGGCACTCGCGCAGGTGCGATTCCTGCCCGGGCAGGGACTGCTGGCATGGCCGCTGCACCAGTTGCCGGCATTGATCCGATTGAAGAAGCCGAGATCGAGGCATTCAAGAAGGCGTTGATCGATGCCGCGACCCGCCCTGTTCCTGTACTCGAGGGCGACAGGCCGCCAGAGCCTGCTGCGACACGCCCGGCGCCCATTGTGCCGGCACGCGCAAGCGCTGCCCAGCAGGTGGAGGCCGCGCGTCAGGCTGCTCGGCAGGGGGGCGTTCCTGCGCCGACACCTGATACCAATTTTGGCGGGCTCAGCACCACGCAGTACGGTGACCTGAACTGAATCTTTTAAAAAAGAAGAGCTGATGGCGCTTGCCAGTATTGGATTTCAGGCAGATTGATTGCTGAAATCTACGCAAGAAGCAGGCAGACTGCCAGAGCTCTTGCGCCCGTGCGAACGCAAAGCCGGGTGCGGCTCTTCAGGGCCTCAGTGCCCGGCAAAATCGACCAGGGTAAAGAGTGGCAGCCCGGCATCCTTGAGGCGTTGCGAGCCGCCCAGCTCGGGCAGATCAACAATGGCCGCGCCTTCCACCACCGAGGCCCCCAGTTTCTCCAGCAGCTTTTTGCCTGCCATCATCGTGCCGCCGGTGGCGATCAGGTCATCGACCAGCAACACCCGGTCGCCGGGTTTGACCGCGTCGGCATGCAGCTCAACGGTGGCGCTGCCATATTCCAGCTCGTAGGTCTCCTCCACGGTAGTGAAGGGCAGCTTGCCTTTCTTGCGGATGGGCACGAAGCCGACTTTCAACTGGTAGGCGATGACTGCACCGATGATGAAGCCGCGAGCATCGAGGCCTGCCACCACATCGGGCCGCATGTCGCGGCCCATGTAGCGATGCACAAAGGCATCGATCATGACGTGGAAGACCTGCGGGTTCTGCAGCAGGGGCGTGATATCGCGGAACTGCACGCCCGGCGCTGGCCAGTCGGGCACGGTGCGGACATGGTGGCGCAAAAAGGCGTTGACGTCTGGGGCTTGCATGGTGTGTAGGTGGGGAAGGGCGATCCAGGCTGTCATGGTAGTGCAAACGGTCGGGCAGGCTTCCTTTGTGCCGCTTGCGGGTAGAACATGTTGACGATTTCCTCGCAATTCCTTCGCAATTCTCTCGCGCTTGCCTCACGACTGCGTGGTACCGCAGCAGGTGGAGACCGGGAACATGCTCTTACTCTGCAATCGGGTGGGACGCTCCGATAAAATCATCCCAATGAGCACTCCACAAGCCATGCGCCCGGTCCAGGCGGCGCAGATTCTCCAGCTGGCTGCATCCACTTTTTCGATCGAGGCAGAGGCCATTCTGGCCATGGCGCAACGCCTGGATGATGATTTTGTCCAAGTGGTGCAGCGCATGCTGGTCACCCGTGGCCGGGTGGTGGTCACCGGCATGGGCAAAAGTGGCCATGTGGGCCGCAAGATTGCCGCAACCCTGGCATCGACCGGTACGCCCGCTTTCTTTGTGCACCCGGGCGAAGCCAGCCACGGTGATTTGGGCATGGTGACTGGCGATGATGTGGTGCTGGCCATCTCCAACAGCGGCGAAAGCGCCGAAATCGCGGTGCTGCTGCCCGTGCTCAAGCGCCTGGGCGTGCCTGTCGTGGCGATGACCGGCAACCGCGAATCGGCCATGGCGCGCCATGCCGACTGGGTGCTCGATACCCGGGTCGATAAGGAAGCCTGTCCGTTGAATCTGGCGCCCACGGCCAGCACTACAGCGCAGATGGCCATGGGCGACGCGCTGGCGGTGGCTTTGCTGGAGGCGCGCGGCTTCAAGGCTGAGGATTTTGCCCGCTCTCACCCCGGGGGCGCACTGGGCCGCCGCCTGCTCACCCATGTGGCCGATGTGATGCGGGCCGGTGATGAAGTGCCTCGCGTGCTGCCGAATGCGACTTTCAGCGAATTGATGCGCCAAATGAGTGCCAAAGGCTTGGGTGCAGCGGCCATCGTGGATGCACAGGGCGTTTTGCAAGGCATCTTTACCGATGGTGACCTGCGCCGCCGCATTGAAGCGGGTGCTGACTTGCGCCATGTGACGGCAGCCGAGGTGATGTACACGTCGCCCCGCCAGATCTCGCCCGATGCCCTGGCTGTAGACGCTGCGGCGATGATGGAGACCCACCGCATCACCAGTGTTCTGGTGACCGATGCTGGCCAGCATCTGGTGGGTATCGTGCATATTGGCGATCTGATGCGTGCGAAGGTGATTTGATGGTGACAATGACTTCCCCAGGCCCGATCACACCGGCCCAGCAATGGCCGGCAGAGCTGCTTTTGCGTGCGCAAGGCATCAAAATTGCATTTTTTGATGTGGACGGCGTGCTCACCGATGGTGGCCTCTATATCAGCGAAGCGGGCGAGACGCTCAAGCGCTTTCACACGCTGGATGGCCATGGCATGAAAATGCTGCGCGAGGCTGGCATCACACCCGCCGTCATCACCGGCCGCGATTCGCGTGCACTGCGGCACCGCCTGGGTGCGCTGGGCGTGGAACACGTGCGCTATGGCACGGAAGACAAGCTGCCTGCCGCGCAGGACATGTTGGCCGAGCTGGGGCTGGACTGGCACCAGGCAGCGGCCATTGGCGATGATTGGCCCGACCTGCCCGTGCTGCGCCGCTGCCAACTGGCGTGTGCACCGGCCAACGCCCATGCAGAGGCACGCGGCGTGGCCCATTTCACCACCGTGCAGCGCGGCGGGGCAGGGGCTGCACGCGAGTTCTGCGATGTGCTGCTGGCAGCCTCCGGCGCCTACATCAAACTGCTGGATCGGTACGGACAATGAATTTTCGCTTTCGACGCGTCTGGGACTGGATGTCCATCTACCTGCCCATTCTTCTGATGGGCCTGCTGGCGCTGGGCACATGGTGGCTGGTGCGTAATGCGCCCAAGGCCCAGGTGGAGGCCGAGGTGGCGGTCAAAGGCCACGATGTGGACTACTACATGCGGGACTTTTCGGTGCGCAGCTTTGACGACACGGGCACCCTGACCAGCGAAATCCGTGGTACCACCATGCGCCACTACATGGATACCGAGACCCTCGAAATCGACAAGGCCAATCTGCGTTCGGTGCGGCAGGACGGCTCGGAAACCGTGGCCACGGCCGACCGTGCGCTCTCCAACGCCGATGGCTCCGAAGTGCAGCTGTTCGGCAATGCGCATGTGGTGCGCAAGGCGGCCAAGCCAGGCGTGCCCCCGATGGAGTTCCGTGGCGACTTTCTGCATGCCTTTGTCAATGACGAGCGGGTCAGCTCGAACAAACCGGTGGAAATCACCCGTGGCAATGACCGCTTCACCGCCGACGCCATGACCTACAACAATCTCTCGCAGGTGGCCGAGCTCAAAGGCCGGGTGCGCGGCACCCTCGTGCCGTCCAAGTAAGCCATGGGCGCGCTGCAACGAACTTCCCCTCCAGTGGCAGCCTCAGCCGCGCCGTTGGTGCTGATCACGGGTGCTTCCAGCGGCATCGGTCAAGCCTTGGCACTGCGCTACCACCAGGCCGGTTGGCGGCTGGCGCTGGTGGCGCGCCGGGTAGATGCGATAAAACAATGGGCTAGCGCACATTCCATAAGCGCTGATAGCTATCAAATATATAGTGCTGATGTGGCAGATCGTGACCAGATCATCGCGGCCTGCGAGCAGTGCCTCGCTATCCAGGGCGTACCTGACGTGGTGGTGGCCAATGCCGGAGTGAGCTTTGGCATCGACACGGCAGAGCGCGAAGACCTGGAGGTGATGGCGCAGACCTACGCCACCAACGTGATCGGCATGGCGGCCACTTTTCACGCCTTTGTGCGGCCCATGCAGGCGCGCGGCTCTGGCAAGCTGGTGGGCATTGCCAGCGTTGCCGGCATCCGAGGCCTGCCCGGCCATGGTGCCTACTGCGCCAGCAAGGCCGCCGTCATCAGCTACTGCGAAAGCCTCCGGGTGGAACTGGCGCGCAGTGGTGTGCAGGTGCAGACCATCTGCCCCGGCTTTGTCGCCACGCCGCTCACCAGCCAGAACCGCTATGGCATGCCATTTTTGATGCAGCCCGAAGCTTTTGCCGACCGGGCGTTTGCAGCCATCGGCAAAGGCCGCAGCTACAGCGTGATTCCCTGGCAGATGGGCTTGGTGGCCAAGCTGCTGCGGCTGCTGCCCAATGCCGTCTACGACAGGGCGCTGGCCAACCGGCCACGCAAGCATCGGCATGCCGAGCGCACAGGAGGCTCGGAGGGGTAGACGTACGTTCTTCGCAGCGCATGGGCCGCCTCAGGCAGCATCCGGGCAATAAAAAAGCCCCTTGCGGGGCTGGGAACCAGAGTCTGGGCACGCCATGCGGCGTGCCGGACGCAGATCAATAATCGTCGTTGTCGAAGCCTTGGTTGCCGCCACGGTTGCGCGAACCATTGCCGTAAGGGCTGCGGAAGCCGCCATCGCGTTCACCGCCACGGTCGCCGCCGCCAAAGCCGCGGTCATTGCCGCCAAAGCCGCGGTCATTGCCGCCACGGCCATAGCCGCCGCCACCATCACCACGGCCGCCGCGGTCACCGTAGCCGCCGCCACCACCGCCACCAAAACCGCCGCCACCGCCACCGCCGTAGCCGCCGCGATCACCGCCGCCGAAGCCGCCACGGTCACCACCACCGCCAAAGCCGCCACGGTTGCCACCGCCACCAAAGCCACCTCCGCGTGGGCCACCAAAGCCGCCGCCGCCAGTGCGGGGAGGACGTGGCTCCATGGGGCGAGCCTCGTTTACGACGAGGTTGCGACCACCCAAGGACTGGCCGTTCATGCCGTTGATTGCGGCCTGGGCTTCTTCATCGCTGCCCATTTCCACAAAACCAAAGCCTTTGGAGCGACCCGTGTCGCGTTCCATCATCACCTTGGCGCTGGTTACGCTGCCAAATTGGCCGAAGGCCTGTTCCAGATCATTGTCGCGCACTTGGTACGGCAAATTTCCGACGTAAAGCTTGTTGCCCATTGAGGGACTCCTGATAACTCTTAAATAACGCGATGGAGTCCCGTAAAACGCAATACCTGAATCATGTGATCATCCAATGCGTCACGACGAAACTGATCATTCACCGCAATAGCCCAGTGGAGGGGTACTCCATCCTTTATTTTCTGGGATAAAAAACCCTTTTGGTGTAGTCGATGCCCCTAGGTGTGGTGCGAAAGCTGCAACAAAACGCAAAAAAGGCCTCAAAGAGGCCTTTTGATCGGGAGATCCCGTGAATTGACGGCCAAAAACCGCAGTTGGTTTCTGGCGCAATGATTAGTAGCTGCCGCCGCCGTAGCCGCCACGGCCACCGCCGAAGCCACCACGATCACCGCCGCCGCCGAAGCCGCCGCGGTCACCACCGCCAAAGCCGCCACGGCCGCCACCGAAGCCGCCGCTGCGAGGTGGGCGGGCTTCCATTGGACGGGCTTCGTTCACGACCAGGTTACGGCCGCCGAAGTTTTGACCGTTCACGCCTTCGATAGCAGCTTGTGCCTCAGCGTCCGAGCCCATTTCCACAAAGCCGAAGCCCTTGGAGCGGCCGGTGTCGCGTTCCATCATGACCTTGGCGCTGGAAACAGAGCCGAATTGGCTGAAGGTGCTTTCCAGATCGCTGTCACGGAAGGTATATGGCAGATTGCCAACGTAGAGTTTGTTGCCCATTTGAGGACTCCGAAAAAAACAATTAAAAGCGATGGAGCCTGATGCAATCAACAAAACCTGTGACAACTTCCAAGACGGATCACCGCGCACGCCCTGTGTACCAAGTGAGACACAAAGCTCCCCTATTATGGGCGAATCAGCTTACGACGTGTTGACAGTTCACGCAAGCGCACCCTGGTATTTTCCCTGGCGGTCATATGTGTTGCGGCGCAACATCGGTTTTGAGCGTATGATGCGCGTGTCTTTGGGGAGTAGCCTGCCGGGCGCGCAATGCGCCGCGGAGTGTGCGTCAACAAACTTGGGCTTCGGCCTATGGCGTACACGGCATCTATTTAGATGCTTGGCGAGACCATTGACCATGTTGCGATCCAACTGCCGGAGTCGCGATGTGGTCAATGCTGTCTTGCAACCATCCGGCTACATAAAGATCCCCCACACCATGGAAGCCTTCTTCATCTCGACCGCCGTGGTCGCGCTCGCCGAGATGGGCGACAAGACGCAGCTGCTCTCGCTTGTTCTCGCCGCCAAATACCGCAAACCCTGGCCGATCGTGCTGGGCATCTTTGTTGCCACCATCGTGAACCATGCCCTGGCAGGTGCCGTAGGTGCCTGGATCACCACCATGCTGGGCCCCGATGTGCTGCGCTGGATTCTGGGCGTTTCCTTCATTCTGATGGCGGGGTGGATGTTGATTCCCGACAAGATCGACGAAGACGAGGCTGGCAAGAGCAGCGGCCGCTGGGGCGTTTTCGGCACCACCTTGCTGCTGTTCTTCCTGGCCGAGATGGGCGACAAGACGCAACTGGCCACTGTGGGGTTGGCTGCCAAGTACCCGGCGCAGTACTACGGCGTGGTGGCAGGCACCACGATCGGCATGATGCTGGCCAATGCGCCCGTGGTCTGGTTTGGCGACAAGATTACCAAGAGACTGCCGATCCAGTGGATCCACCGTGCCTGCGCCGTGATCTTTGCAGCGCTCGGCGTGCTGGCGCTGGTGGCTGGATAAGCCGTCGCTCCGCGCGGCCCGGTGCGGCGATCAGCTATGCCGGATTGCTATAGCTGATAGTGGACACCAGAGGTTGGCACCCAGTGCAGCCATGCCGACAATGCTTTGCATAACAGGAGGCAAAGCACATGGGCACCGTTTTCAACGCCCTCAAAGGCATTTCGTCGATGGCCACCCGCCAGTTGCTGGCGGAGCTGGTGGCTGACTGGCACGCGCAGGGTGGCGAGCCGGTGGCAATCGAGTCGGTAGGCGGCGTCGATGCCGCGCGGCGGGTGCATGGTGGCGAAGCATTTGATGTGGTTTTCCTCGCATCGGGCGCCATTGCCGGGCTTGAAGCCGCAGGCCGGGTATTGGCCGGCAGCCGGGTGGACCTGATGTGCTCCAGCACGGCCGTGGCGGTACTTGCTGGCGCTGCGGCACCCGATATTTCCTCTGAAGAGGCTGTGCGCGCCGCCGTGCTGGCCGCGTCTGGCATTGGCTACTCCACGGGCCCCAGCGGAGTGGCACTGCAGGCGCTGTTTGCACGCTGGGGCATCGCAGAACAGATTCGCTCGCGCCTCGTGCAGGCCCGCCCGGGGGTGCCTGTGGCCTCCCTGGTGGCCAATGGCGAGGCGGCGCTCGGTTTTCAGCAACTGAGTGAATTGCTTCATGTGCCGGGGATCACAGTCGTCGGCACGTTGCCGCAGGCCATTGCCATTGACACCGTCTTTTCCGCTGGTGTGGCGGCTGCTTCGGCCCGGGCTGATGCGGCGCGTCGTTTGCTCGCCTTCATGGCCGCGCCTGGCGCTGCCATGGCCAAACGCCGCCAGGGCATGGAGCCCGTGTGATGCGATACCGGCTGCTTCGCCAGTGAATGGATGCTGGGGGCAGATGCGAGTACCGGCGCGGCGGGCGAGCCGAAACTGGGCATGAAAAGCCCAGGTACCCGCCGCAGGACAGGAATACAGAACCACCAAGAGAGACAACGGAGACACCGACATGATTTCGCCAACCCCTTCCGAGGCGCCGGATTCCACGGTTGCCAATGTGCAGACCATCCTGAACGAGCATCCGTTCTCCGGTTTCCAATGGGTGATCTTCGCCCTGTGCTTTTTCGTCGTGCTGCTCGACGGCTTCGATACCGCCGCCATCGGCTACATCGCTCCTTCGCTGCTGGCCGAGTGGGGCGTGGCCAAGCCCGATCTGGCGCCGGTACTGAGCGCTGCGCTGTTTGGCCTGGCCGGTGGCGCCATGTGCTCGGGGCCGCTGGCCGACCGCTTTGGCCGCAAGGCCGTGCTGGTGGGGTCGGTGCTGGTGTTTGCCATTGCCTGCCTGGCTTCGGGCTATGCGCATGACATCCGCACGTTGACGGTGCTGCGCTTCGTCACCGGCCTGGGCCTGGGCGCAGCCATGCCCAATGCCGTCACGCTGATGAGCGAATACTGCCCCGATTCGCGCCGCGCCATGCTCACCAATGCCATGTTCTGCGGCTTTCCGCTGGGCGCAGCGCTGGGTGGCTTTCTGGCGGCATGGATGATTCCGCACTTTGGGTGGCGCAGTGTGCTGCACCTGGGTGGTATTGCCCCGCTGTTGCTGGTGGCGCTGCTGGTGGTGCTGCTGCCCGAGTCCGTGCGCTACATGGTGGCCAAGGGGTATGCGGCAGACCGTATCCGCAAGCCGCTGGTGCGCATTGCAGGCAGTGCGGTGGCTGGCGTGCAGCGCTTTGTGATGACCGAGAACCGGGCGGCCGTTGATGGCAAGAGCGGCCTGGGCGTGGTGCTGTCGCGCCAGTATCGGGTGGGCTCGGCCATGCTGTGGCTGGCTTATTTCATGGGCCTGGTGATCTTTTACGCGCTGGTCAACTGGATGCCGGTGCTGTTCAAGGAAGGCGGCCTCAGCCCCAAAACGGCCACGCTGGTGGCGGCGCTGTTTCCGCTGGGCGGCGTGGGCGCCGTCTTCTTTGGCTGGCTGATGGATCGCTTCAATGCCAACCGCATCATTGCCGCCGGTTACGCACTGACCGCCGTGGCCATCTGGTGGATCGGGCAGGAGGCCGCAAGCCTGGGCTGGCTGGTGGTGTCGGTGTTCGTTGCGGGCACCATCATGAATACCGCCCAGTCTTCCATGCCGGCGCTGGCTGCGGCGTTCTATCCCACCAGCGGCCGTGCGACCGGCGTGGCCTGGATGCTGGGGGTGGGCCGCTTTGGCGGCATTGCGGGCTCATTCCTGGTGGCCGAGCTCACGGCGCGACAGCTGAGTTTCAGCCAGATATTCACCGTGGTCGCCATTCCCGGCCTCATCGCCATGGCGGCCCTCATCGTCAAGCAGTGGGCCAGCCCCCAGGGCGGGGCCGAGCCGCAGAACTCGCCCCAGGCTGCGGGTGCCGGTATTTCCGCAAGCCATTGAATTCATTCGCTTTAGCAAAAAGGATGCTCCCACCATGATCATCGACGTACACGGCCACTACACCACGGCACCTGCAGCACTGGGTACCTGGCGCGAATTGCAGATTGCGAGCCTGCAGAACCCATCCCAGGCCCCCAAGGCCAGCCAACTGAAGATCAGCGACGACGAGATCCGCGAGACCATCGAGACCAACCAGCTCAAGCTGATGAAGCAGCGCGGCTCGGACCTCACCATCTTCAGCCCGCGCGCCAGCTTCATGGCCCACCACATCGGTGATTTCGAGACATCAAGCACCTGGGCCGCGATCTGCAACGAGCTGTGCTACCGCGTGAGCGAATTGTTCCCCGACCACTTCATCCCTGCTGCGATGCTGCCGCAGTCGCCCGGCGTTGATCCCAGAACCTGCATTCCGGAGCTGGTGAAGTGCGTGGAGCAGTACGGCAATGTCGGCATCAACCTCAACCCCGATCCATCGGGCGGCCACTGGACTTCGCCGCCGCTGTCGGACCGCCATTGGTACCCCATCTACGAAAAGATGGTGGAGTACGACATCCCCGCGATGATCCACGTCTCCACCAGCTGCAACGCCTGTTTTCACACCACGGGCGCTCACTACCTGAACGCCGACACCACGGCCTTCATGCAGTGCCTGACCAGCGATCTGTTCAAGGATTTTCCGACGCTCAAGTTCCTCATCCCCCACGGGGGCGGCGCGGTGCCCTACCACTGGGGGCGCTTTCGCGGCCTGGCGCAGGAGCTGAAGAAGCCACTCCTGGAAGAGCACCTGCTGAACAACATCTTCTTCGACACCTGCGTCTACCACCAGCCGGGCATCAACCTGCTCACCGAAGTGATTCCCACTCGGAACATCCTCTTTGCCAGCGAGATGATCGGCGCCGTGCGCGGCATCGACCCGCAGACCGGCCACTATTACGACGACACCCGGCGCTACATCGACGCCACGCAGAACCTGACAGTGGAGGAGAAGCACATGGTCTATGAAGGCAACGCGCGCCGCGTATTTACGCGTCTGGACACGGCGCTGAAGGCCAAGGGTCTTTGATCAAAAAAGAGAGCGGTTGGCACTTGCTGTTGGCGGCTCTCAATATAAAAACCATCTGAATTGATGGATCAGAAAGCGCGAACAGCTCACTTTTTGGAAGCCATACCAGCGGAGATCTTTCCATGTACGAACTCGGAGTCGTTTACCGTAACATCCAGCGCGCCGACCGTGCCGCCGCCGATGGGCTCGCAGCCCTTGGCTCAGCCACGGTGCACGAGGCCATGGGCCGCGTCGGGCTGCTCAAACCCTATATGCGCCCCATCTACCCGGGCCAGCAGGTTTCGGGCACGGCCGTCACCGTGCTGCTGCAGCCTGGCGACAACTGGATGATGCATGTAGCAGCCGAGCAGATTCAGCCCGGCGACATCGTGGTGGCCGCCGTCACCAGCGAATGCACCGACGGCTACTTTGGCGATCTGCTGGCCACCAGCTTCCAGGCCCGGGGCGCGCGTGCGCTCATCATCGACGCTGGCGTGCGCGATGTGCGGGTGCTGCAGGAGATGGGCTTTCCGGTGTGGAGCCGTGCCATTTCGTCCAAAGGCACGATCAAGGCCACGCTGGGCTCGGTCAATATCCCCGTGGTCTGCGCTGGCATGTGGGTGACGCCTGGCGATGTGATCGTGGCCGACGACGACGGCGTGGTCTGCGTGCCAGCGGCTCGCGCCGTGCAAACCCTGGAAGCGGCGCAAAAGCGCGAGAGCTTCGAGGGAGAAAAGCGCGCCAAACTGGCCTCGGGCATTCTGGGCCTCGACATGTACAAGATGCGTGAGCCACTGGAGAAAGCTGGCTTGCGGTATCTGGATTAACACCCCCTGAGCGGCTGCGCCGCCTCCCCCTCTGTCGCTACGCAGAAGGGGGACGACAGCCTTGTTGCGGGGCGGACCTTGCTTGCTGTCACTCCCGTGGGTTGCGCCAGTCTTATGGATGGCGAACAGCGTACGGAGCATTGAAAAAATTGTGGAGAGCACCTATGAGCGCATTCGAAAAAACCCCCGGCTGGCTGGACTGGTACGCCGGCCCCAGCAAACCCAGGTTCCAGCTGCCTGCGGGCGCCGTTGACGCGCACTGCCATGTGTTCGGCCCCGGCGATGCCTTTCCCTTTGCGCCCGAGCGCAAGTACACGCCCTGCGACGCGAGCAAGGCGCAGCTGTTTGCTCTGCGCGACCACCTGGGCTTTGCGCGCAATGTGATCGTGCAGGCCACCTGCCATGGGGCAGACAACCGTGCCATGGTCGATGCCTGCCAGTCGTCCGGCGGGCGCGCACGCGGTGTGGCGACTGTCAGGCGCAGCATCAGCGATGAAGCGCTGCAGGCCCTGCACGCTGCTGGGGTGCGCGGCGTGCGCTTCAATTTCGTCAAGCGCCTGGTGGATTTCACGCCCAAGGATGAGCTGATGGAGATTGCAGGCCGCATCGCCAAGCTGGGCTGGCATGTGGTGATCTACTTCGAGGCCGTGGATTTGCCCGAGCTGTGGGATTTTTTCACCGCATTGCCCACCACCGTGGTGGTGGACCACATGGGGCGCCCGGATGTTGCCAAGGGCGTCGACAGCGCAGAGTTCGCGCTGTTCCTCAAATTCATGCGCGAGCACCCGAATGTGTGGAGCAAGGTATCGTGCCCCGAGCGCCTTTCGCTGACTGGCCCCAAGGCGCTGGATGGAGAGCGCAATGCCTACCGCGACGTAGTGCCCTTTGCGCGCAAGGTGGTCGAGGAGTTTCCCGACCGTGTGCTCTGGGGCACCGACTGGCCGCACCCCAACCTCAAGGACCACATGCCCGACGACGGCCTGCTGGTGGATTTCATCCCGCACATTGCACCCACCGCCGAGCTGCAGCGCAGGCTGCTGGTGGACAACCCCATGCGCCTGTACTGGCCCGAAGAAATATGACCCCCTTGAGTCGCCTACGGCGCCTTCCTCCAGGGGACGACGGCCTAGGCTGCGGGGCGGCTCTGGCTGGCCGTCCCGCAGACGGATACGCCAGCCCCTGGGTTGATTGACCGGGGTCTGATTAGGAGAAACCATGTCGCTTGAAAAACCCTATCTCGATGTGCCCGGCACCACCATCTTCGATGCCGACCAGAGCCGCAAGGGCTATTGGCTCAACCAGTTCTGCATGAGCCTGATGAAGGCCGAGAACCGCCAGCGCTTCAAGGCCGATGAAGACGCTTATCTGGCTGAATGGCCGATGACCGACGAGCAAAAAGCGGCGGTGCGTGCGCGCGACCTCAACTGGATGATGCGCACCGGCGGCAATATCTACTTTCTCTCCAAGCTCGGCGCCACCGACGGCCTTTCGTTCCAGCAGATGGCGGGCAGCATGACCGGTATGACCGAGCAGCAGTACCGCGACATGATGATGGGCGGCGGGCGCAGTGCCGAGGGCAACCGGGTGGTGGGCGAAGGCGGCAACGCGCAGGGCGCGCCGGTGCAGTCCGAAGCCTGGCGCAACTGGCAGAGCTGGCGCGAGAGCCAGGCGCAGGAAGCGTTGGCCGCGCAGATCGAGAATGCGCAGAACGTGTCGGAGGCACAGCCTGCCAAAGGCTCCGCCAACCAGGCGCGTATCACGGCATCGGTCTATTCCTCGCATGTGCCCGCCATTGGAGCGGCCATCGACCTGGGCAAGACCGGCGAGCCTTACTGGCAGCCACTGTTCGCGGGCTTCGAGCCTACCAAGCAATGGATGCGCGAGAACCTGCCGGACGTGGTGTTTCTGGTCTACAACGACCACGCCACCAATTTCGACCTGAGCGTCATACCGACCTTTGCCATCGGCACGGCGGCGGAGTTCGAGCCCGCCGACGAAGGCTACGGCCCCAGGCCGGTGCCCAAGGTCATGGGCCACCCCGAGCTGGCCTCGCACATCGCGCAGTCGGTGATCCAGCAGGATTTTGACTTGACCATTGTCAATGAACTCAAGGTGGACCATGGCCTCACCGTGCCGATGAACCTGATGTTCGGCAGCCCGGCCCAGTGGCCGTGTCGGGTGATTCCCTTGCACGTCAACGTGGTGCAGTACCCTGTGCCATCGGGCCGCCGGTGCTTTGCGCTGGGGCAGGCCATCCGCCGTGCCATCGAGAGCTTTGACGAACCGCTCAAGGTGCAGATCTGGGGCACAGGTGGCATGAGCCACCAGTTGCAAGGGCCGCGCGCGGGGCTGATCAACCGCGAGTGGGACAACCGCTTCCTGGACCGGCTGATTGCAGACCCGGCAGACCTCGCCGAAATGCCGCACATCGACTACGTGCGCGAAGCAGGCAGCGAAGGCATCGAGCTGGTGATGTGGCTGATTGCCCGCGGCGCGATGGCTGACGTGGCCGGTGGCCCCGCACCCCGGCTGGCGCATCGCTTCTTTCACGTCCCTGCGTCCAACACGGCCGTGGGCCACCTCATTCTGGAGAACTGAAAATGACCATCAAAGTAGCCCTGGCGGGCGCCGGAGCCTTCGGCATCAAGCACCTGGACGGTATCCGCAACATCGACGGCGTGGAAGTCGTCTCGCTGGTCAGCCGCGATCTGGACAAGACCCGCGAAGTGGCAGCCCAATACGGTATCGGGCATGTGAGCACCGAGCTGGCCGACAGCCTGGCCCTGCCCGAGGTGGATGCCGTCATCCTGTGCACGCCCACGCAGATGCATGCGGCCCAGGCCATCCAATGCATGCAGGCGGGCAAGCATGTGCAGGTGGAGATTCCACTGGCTGACAGCCTTTCGCAGGCGCAGCAGGTGCTTGATCTGCAAAGGAAAAGTGGCCTTGTGGCCATGGCGGGCCATACCCGCCGCTTCAACCCCAGCCACCAGTGGATCCACAAGAAGATCGAGGCGGGCGAGTTCAACATCCAGCAGATGGATGTGCAGACCTATTTCTTCCGCCGCACCAACATGAACGCACTGGGCCAGCCGCGCAGCTGGACGGATCACCTGCTGTGGCACCATGCTGCCCACACGGTCGACCTGTTTGCCTACCAGGCGGGCAGCCCGATCATCAAGGCCAACGCGGTTCAGGGCCCCATCCACAAGGATCTGGGCATCGCCATGGACATGAGCATCCAGCTCAAGGCGGCCAATGGCGCCATCTGCACGCTCTCGCTGAGCTTCAACAACGAGGGCCCGCTGGGCACGTTCTTTCGCTACATCGGCGACACCGGCACCTATATCGCGCGTTACGACGATCTGGCGCAATCGACCAAGGAAGGCAAGGAAGAGAAGATCGACGTTTCCCACGTCGATGTGTCGATGAACGGCATCGAACTGCAGGACCGCGAGTTCTTCGCCGCCATTCGCGAGGGGCGCGAGCCCAATTCCAGCGTGCAGAAAGTGTTCAACTGCTATAAGGTGTTGCACGATCTGGAGCAGCAGCTGGATGTCGGCTGATTCAGGCATCTGCCTGGATTGACGACCCACTGCCCCGCCAGTTGCACCCGCAACGGCGGGCTTTTGCATTCAATACCCAAAAAGTCATGGAAAAACGCACTATCGGCCCCTTTACCGTGGCCAACGTAGCCCTGGGCTGCATGAATTTCTGCCATGCGTATGGCAACCCCGTCTCCACCGAGCAGGCCCATGCCGTGCTGCACGCCGCGCTGGAGGCGGGTGTGACATTGTTCGACACCGCAGCGCTCTACGGATTTGGCGCCAGCGAGTCACTGATCGGCCCCGTGCTCAAGCCCCACCGCAACCACATTACCCTGGCCAGCAAGGGCGGCATGGCTGGCGTGCGCGGCGATGACGGCGTGATGCGCCGGGTGATCGACGGCCACCCCAGAACCTTGCGCAAGAACTGCGAGGACAGCCTGCAACGCCTGGGCACGGACGTGATTGACCTGTACTACCTGCACCGCTGGGACCAGCGCGTGCCCATTGAGGAATCGGTGGGCGAAATGGCACGCCTCCAGGAAGAGGGCAAGATCCGCGCGCTGGGCCTGTCCGAGGTGGGGGTTGACGCATTGCGCCGCGCACACCAGGAGCATCCGATTGCTGCGCTGCAAAGTGAATATTCGCTGTGGTCGCGCAATGCCGAGCTGGGCACGCTGGCAGCCTGCAAGGAGCTGGGCATTGCCTATGTCGCCTTCAGCCCCATGGGCCGGGCATTCCTGAGCGGCAAGTTGCAGCAGGTGGACGGCCTGGTGCAGGGCGATATCCGTGCCTCCATGCCGCGCTTCCAGCCCGAGGCCTATGTGCGCAATCTGCAGTTGCTGGCGCCCATGCAGGCCATTGCCGAGCGGGCGGGCTGTACCCTGGCCGAACTGGCGATTGCCTGGGTGTTGAACCAGGGCGAGCATGTGATTGCGCTGCCGGGCACGACCAGCGTTGCACACTTGCACGAAAACCTGCGGGGCGGTGCCATTCACCTCGATGCGGCGGTGCTTGCCGAGCTGGACGACCTGTTCCAACCCGAAGGCATTGTGGGCGACCGCTACGCGCTGGCGGCCCAGCGCGAGGTGGATACCGAGAAGTATGCGTTTGAAACGGTCTGAATTTGCTATCAATAATGTAGCTATTGGCGCTTTTTTTGTAAGCGCTCAATAGCTGTTGGATACTGGAGCCGAGCTCAGTCCAGCGACATGCCTGCCTGCCGGATCACATCGCCAAAGCGTTTGCTCTCGTCGGCGATGAACTGTTTGAATTCGGCAGGCGTGGGAGCGTAGCTTTCGTAGCCGAAGGCTGCAAACTTCTCGTCCACATCCTTGCCGGTCAGCGCCTGGCGCACGTCGGTGCGGATCTTGTCCTGCACCGCAACGGGTGTGCCGGGGCGCACGGCCAGCGCGTTCCAGCCGGTGACGGCATAACCAGCCGGGCCACCGGATTCGGAGACCGTGGGCACGTTCTCGAAACCCGCAATGCGCTGGGGCGCTGCCACCGCCAGAAAGCTCAGCTTGCCGCCGCGCATCAGCGGCCCGGCCGTGCCCAGCGAGCCGAGTGCAAAACTCAGCTGGCCTGTGGCCACGCCCTGGTAGAGCTGGCTGGTTTCCTTGTAGATCACGTGCTCCATCCGGGTACCGGTCATGCTCTCGAGCAGGGCCGATCCCAGGTGCACCGGGTTGCCGACCGACCAGGAGCCGTAGTTGAGCTGGCCGGGCCGGGCCTTGGCATCGGCGATCAGGTCGCCCATGGTCTTGTAGGGACTGTTCACCGGCACGCAGACGAAGAAGTAGTTGCGAAACAGCGGCATCAGGATGTCGAAATCCTTGTCCAGGCTGTAGGGCAGCTTCTTGAAGAGGTGCGGATAGGCGGCGATGTGCACATTGTCCAACTGGATCATGTCGGTGCCGTCGGTGGCGCCGCGCTTGAAGGCGTCAATGGCGATGAAACCGTTGCCGCCCGGGCGGTTTTCCACCACCACCGGCTGGCCCCAGGCGCGGCTGAGCTTGTCGGCTACCAGGCGCGAGAGCCCATCAGGGCCCCCGCCGACTGGAAAAGGGTTGATGATGCGAGAAGGCTTGGTCGGCCATTTGGCGTCGCTGCCTTGTCCTTGTGCCAGTGCGGGCCAGGCCGCCAGGGTGCCCAGACTGCCCAGAGCGAGGACTGCGCGGCGGCGGCTCAAAGGGATAGGTTCGTATTGCATGTGTTGTCTCCTGGATCTCGTTGTAATGGCCGCATTGTGGAGAGGACGGCGCAAACCACCTATGTGGTATTGCTGCTAGCAGCTATAGCAAAATGGCATAAGAGCCGCTAACACATCCCTTGATACGTCGTTGCTTCGTCGGGGGCGCCCAGCCTTGTCGTAAGTTTGTACTGCCTACGGCTTCGCGCCTCGTCTCAACCGCAAATCTTCGATTTGCTGAGTTGTATTAGCGGCTCTGAGAGCCTGTTCAAAGAATACAGAACCCAGTCCCGAGGAGGCGAGGCGGTACCGATGAATCTTCAGCAGATCGAAACCTTTGTGCTTGTAGCCGAGACTGGCAGCTTCAGCAAGGCCGCTGTGCTGCTCGATACCGCGCAGCCCGCGCTGAGTCGGCAGGTACGTGCGCTGGAGACCGAGCTGCGCGAGACGCTCCTGATCCGCACCGGCCGTGGCGTAACGCTGACCGATGCCGGCCGCCGCCTGCTGGAGCATGGCCACGCCATCATGCAGCGTGTGGCGCTGGCCCGTGAGGACCTGGGCGCCCAGCGCGGCGAGCCGGTAGGCCGCATCGTCGTGGGCCTGCCGCCCAGCCTGGCGCGGCGGCTGACCCTGCCGCTCATCGATATTTTCAGCCGCGAGATGCCCAAGGCACGGCTGGCGGTGGTGGAAGGCTTTTCCATGAACATTGCCGAGTGGCTGACCACTGGCCGCATGGACCTGGGCCTGGTGTATTCGCCCGAGCCGCAGCCGCACATTGAAGTATCACCGGTGCTGGAGGAACGCCTGTGTCTGGTTGGCCCCAAGGCGGAGCTGGGTGGCCGCGCGTCGGTGCGATTTGAAGAACTGGCCGACTTTCCGCTCATCATGCCGCAGCATGGCCAGATCTTTCGCAAGCTCATGGAGGCCCAGGCCACCTTGTCGCAAGTCAAGCTCCAGGTGGTGTGGGAAGTGTCCAGCGTGCCCGTCATCCTCGATCTGGTGCGCGGTGGCTATGGCTACGCCGCGCTCACCCGCAGCGCGCTCCACGACCATGACGCGGATGCGCACCTGGCGGTGACACCCATCGAGTCACCGCATGTGCCCATCACGCTGTGCCTGGCGCAGTCGGCCAAGCGCAAGGCCACGCCCCTGGTGCGCCGTACCTCCGAAGTGCTGCGCGAGCTCAGCCTCCAGGTGTAGTGCAACGCGGTCGCTCCCGAAAACATAGCTGTTGGCGCTTGATGGTAGACATTTTCAGATAAGAAAATATCTGAAGATCAATGGTGATAAGCGCAAACAGCTCTCTTTTTGATATTTTTACAGCAGCGGGCGCAACTCGCGCGCCGCCTCCTGCAGCAGCGGCAGCAACTGGGCCAGCATGGTGGCTGGCTCCATGCGCTGGGGCGAGGTCACCAGGTTGAGCGCGGCCAGGGTCTGGCCGCCCATGTTGCGCAGCGGCACGGCGAGGGCTTGTACGCCCAGCTCATGCTCTTCGCGCGCCACGCAGTAATCCTGCTCTCGCACCTGTTGCAGCACTGCGCGCAGCGCGGCTGCATCGGTGGCGGTATGGGCGGTGAGGCGCGGCAACGCGCGCTCGGCCAGCCACAGCTCCAGCTCGGCCGGGGGCAGGGCCGCCAGCAGCACCCGGCCGGTAGAGGTGGCGTGGGCCGGCAGGCGGCTGCCCAGGTGCAGGCCGTGGGCGAGCACGCGCTGGCCGCTTTCATGCACCGCGCTGCGCGCCACGATCACCACCTCGCCGCCATCGCGCACCACGCACGAGAACGACAACCCCGTCTGCGCCGCCAGCCGGTGCAGCACCGGCTGCACGAGGCGCGGCAGGCGGGCCGTGGCGAGGTAGCTGCCCGAGAGGCGCAGCACCTTCGACGCCAGCCAGAACTGGCGGCCATCGGTCTCCAGATAGCCCAGGTGGGTCAGCGTCAGCAGGTGCCTGCGCGCTGCCGCCCGCGTGATACCGGCCCGCTGCGCTGCCACCGTGGCATTGAGGCGCTGGCGCTCGGTGTCAAAGCTCTCCAGCACGGCCAGGCCTTTGGCCAGCCCGGCGATGAAGTCTTCAGGTGCAATCGGGAAGGCAGCTTGGGGCATGGGGGGCGGACAGAGTTTTGGGCGATTGTCGTGCAGATTGCGCGGTGATCGCGCAAATCACGCGACAGCGTCTCGCTTTGATCGGGGTGCTTTCGTAGCCTGAGAGGCATTACCAACCAGGAGACAAACACCATGCGAACCCAAGTCGCCATCATCGGCGCTGGCCCGGCGGGCCTGCTGCTCGGCCAGTTGCTGCACAAGGCCGGTATCGACAACATCATTGTGGAGCAGCGCAGCGCCAGCTACGTGCTGGGCCGCATCCGCGCCGGGGTGCTGGAGCAGGTGACCGTGGATCTGCTGGAGCAGGCGGGCGCTGCCGGGCGCATGCGCGCCGAGGGCCTGCCGCACCAGGGGATCGAGCTGCTGTTTGGCGGCCAGCGCCACCGCATCGATCTGCATGGCTTGACGGGCGGCAAGAGCGTGGTGGTCTATGGCCAGACCGAGGTCACCCGCGACCTGATGGAAGTGCGCGCTGCCGAAGGTTTGACCACCATCTACGAGGCAGCCCAGGTGCAGCCGCTGGATTTTGACGGCCCCAGCCCCCGGGTGCGCTACGAAAAGGACGGCCAGGTGCACGAGATCGCATGCGATTTCATCGCGGGTTGCGACGGCTTTCACGGCGTGTGCCGCGCCAGTGTGCCGGCCGAGCGCATCCGCACGTTCGAGAAGGTCTACCCCTTTGGCTGGCTGGGCCTGCTGTCGGACACGCCGCCGGTTTCCGACGAATTGATTTACGCCAATACCGAGCGCGGCTTTGCGCTGTGCAGCCAAAGAAGCGCGCAGCGCAGCCGCTATTACCTGCAAGTGCCCCTGACCGAGAAGGCGCAAGCCTGGAGCGACGAGGCCTTCTGGCAGGAGCTGCGCCTGCGCCTCGACCCCGAGGCGCGCGAGCGGCTCGTCACCGGCCCTTCGCTTGAAAAAAGCATTGCACCGCTGCGCAGCTTTGTGACCGAGCCCATGCGCTTTGGCCGCATGTTTCTCGCGGGCGACGCCGCCCACATCGTGCCGCCCACAGGTGCCAAGGGGCTCAATCTGGCGGCGTCTGACGTGGGTTACCTGGCCCAGGCGCTGGCGCAGCACTATGGCGAGCGCAGCGACGCGGGGCTGGACGGCTATTCCGGCCGGTGTCTGGCGCGCATCTGGAAGGCCGAGCGCTTTTCGTGGTGGATGACCTCGCTGCTGCACCGCTTTCCCGAGGCGGGGGTTTTTGACGCCCGGGTACAGCAGGCCGAGCTGGATTATATCGTCCGCTCCCACGCAGCTTCCACCGCATTGGCGGAAAACTACGTGGGCCTGCCGCTCGTCTGAAGCAGAAAGAGAGGGCCTCGCCGCAAGGCTAGCCGAGCGTCATCAGGCTGGCGTTGCCGCCCGCAGCAGCCGTGTTGATGCTGATCGCATGCTCGGCAAGCAGGCGGAACAGGGGAACGCTGCCGTCCACTGCCTGCGCCGTGATGGGAATGATGGCGCCGGGCCGCGCAGTCAGGCGGCTTCCGGTGGCCAGCCAGTCGCTGGCGGCATCGGTGAGCAGGGCATCAAAGTCTTCGGATTGCAGCAGCTCCTCGGTGTTGTGGCCTGCGAGCACCACATGGGCGCGCACGTCGGCAGGCAGCTGGCCAAGCAAGGCGGCATTGGCGCTGGTCTGGGGCCAGACGGCGGTGGTGCCAACTGCCAGCACGGCTGCCAGTTGGGCCAGCAACTTGTCGGCGCTGCCCGCCACACAGGCAATGCGCTCGCGGCCACCCAATACATAGAGGTTGCGCTCGCCCGTAGGGCCGGGCAACTCGGCGGCAAAGCCGTTGCCGGTATGCGCGCCATAGGCAAGGCACAGGCTGGCGAGTTGGGTTTGGCCCTGCTGCTGGGCCCAGGCCTGCAGCGCCGCCAGCGCAGGGGCGGGTGCGGCATCTGCCAGCTCCAGACCGTGGGCATTGCCGCGTTTGCCTGCAACGGGCGTGGCGGCTGCGGCGCGGGCTTCGCTGCCTTTCATGCGGGGCAGGTGGGCCAGGGCATCTGCAGTGGCAGTGGCTGGCATGCGGGCGAGCAGGCGCAGCATGTACAAGGGGCCGCCCGCCTTGGGGCCGGTGCCCGAGAGGCCTTCGCCGCCAAACGGCTGCACGCCGACCACGGCACCGACGATGTTGCGGTTGACGTAGATGTTGCCTGCATTGGCGGCATTCACCACCTGGGCGATGGTTTCGTCGATGCGGGTGTGCAGCCCTAGAGTGAGCGCGTAGCCGGTGGCGTTGATGTCGGCCACCAGCTGGGCCAGGTTTTCACGCTTGTAGCGCAGGATGTGCAGCACCGGGCCGAACACTTCGCGCTGTAGCTCCGACAGCTTGTTGATGGCGATCACCGTGGGTGGCACGAACGTGCCCTGTGCGGTGCCTTGCGCTGCGCTGCCGGGGCGTGCAACGGTTTGCCACACCTGGTGGCCATTGGCCTTCATCCTGGCAATGTGGCGGTCGATGATGCCTTGCGCCTCCGCGTCGATCACCGGGCCCACGTCGGTGTGGAGCTGCGCCGGGTTACCTACGTTCAGCTCCTGCATGGCGCCGCGCAGCATGGCAAAGAGCCGGTCTGCTGCCTCTTCCTGCACGCACAACACGCGCAGGGCGGAGCAGCGCTGGCCTGCCGAATCGAAGGCGGACGACAGCACATCGACCACCACTTGTTCGGCCAGGGCAGACGAATCCACGATCATCGCGTTCTGGCCGCCGGTTTCGGCCACCAGGGTGACGGGCTGGCCGTGGGCGTCGAGGCGCTGGGCCAGCGTTTTTTGCAGGATGCGGGCCACCTCGGTTGATCCAGTGAACATCACGCCCTGCACGCGGCTGTCGGCGGTCAGGCGTGCGCCCACGGTCTCGCCGGTGCCCGGCAGCAGTTGCAGCACATCGCTGGGCACACCCGCCTGCCACAGCGCTTGCACGGCAGCGGCGGCGATCAGCGGGGTCTGCTCGGCAGGCTTGGCCAGCACGGTGTTGCCCGCCGCCAGTGCCGCAGCCACCTGGCCGGTAAAGATGGCGAGTGGAAAGTTCCACGGGCTGATGCAGACTACCGGGCCCAGGGCCTGGTAGCCAGATGGGTCTACTGCATTGCTCCAGCTGCGCACCTGGGCGGCGTAGAAGCGCAGAAAATCCACGGCTTCGCGCACTTCGGCAATGGCGTTGGAGCAGGTCTTGCCCGCTTCGCGTACCAAAACGCCCATCAGGGTCGGCATATGGGCTTCAAGCAGGTCGCCAGCGCGCTCCAGACAATCGGCGCGTTCGGCCACCGGTGTGGCCTGCCAGCGGGCAGCGGCGGCCTGGGCGGCGCCCAGGGCGAACTCGACCTGCTCGGCCGAGGCGTTCGTCACCTGCCCGACCGTGTCGCGGTGATCGGCCGGGTTGACGACGGCTTCCGGTGCGTTGGTGGTGGCCGGTGCACCTTGTGCCAGCATGGGCTCGGCGTGCCACGCCATGGCTGCACTGGCCTGCAGGTCGCCCTGCAGTTGGCGCAGGCGGTCGTCATTGGCCAGATCCAGCCCGGCGGAATTGGCGCGGCTGTCACCATACAGTTCACGCGGCTGGGCGATGTGCGGGTTGGGCAGGCCCAGCTGGCCTTCGCTCTGCGCCCATTGCTGCACGGTGGCGACGGGGTTTTCCACCAGTTTGGAGAGCGGAATGTCCTGGTCGGCGATGCGATTGACGAAGCTGGTGTTGGCGCCGTTTTCGAGCAAGCGGCGCACCAGGTAGGCCAGCAGCGTTTCATGCGTGCCGACGGGCGCGTAGATGCGGCAGGGGCGGCCCAGGTTTTCTGCGGCATTGCGGCCCACCACCTGCTCGTACAGCGGCTCGCCCATGCCGTGCAGGCACTGGAATTCGTACTGGCCCGGCTGGTAGGTGGCCGGGTCGGCCAGGTGGTAGATGGTGGCCAGCGTGTGCGCGTTGTGGGTGGCAAACTGGGGGTAGACCGCATCGGGCGCGGCCAGGAGCTTGCGCGCATTGGCGATGTACGACACATCGGTATAGGCCTTGCGGGTGTAGACCGGGTAGCCTTCGAGGCCTTCGACCTGGGCGCGCTTGATCTCGCTGTCCCAGTACGCGCCCTTGACGAGGCGCACCATCAGGCGGTGCTGGCTGCGGCGCGCCAGATCGATGATGAAATCGAGCACATAGGGGCAGCGCTTCTGGTAGGCCTGCACCACAAAGCCGATGCCGGCAAAGCCTGCCAGCTCGGGCGCAAAGCACAGTTTTTCCAGCAGATCGAGCGACAGCTCCAGGCGGTCGGCTTCTTCGGCGTCGATATTGAGGCCGATGTTGTACTGGCGGGCGAGCAAGGTGAGCTGCAGCACCACGGGGTAGAGTTCGGCCATCACGCGGTCGTGCTGCGCGCGGCTGTAGCGCGGGTGCAGGGCGCTCAGCTTGATCGAGATGCCCGGGCCTTCGTACACGCCACGGCCGTTGCTGGCCTTGCCGATGGCGTGGATGGCGTTTTCGTAGTCGCGCAGATAGCGTTTGGCATCGTCAGCCGTCATCGCGGCTTCGCCCAGCATGTCATACGAATAGCGGAAGCCCTTGGCCTCCAGGCGTTCGGCGTTCTGCAGCGCCTCGCCAATGGTCTCGCCAGTCACGAACTGCTCGCCCATCATGCGCATGGCCATATCCACGCCCTTGCGGATCAGCGGCTCGCCGCCACGGCCGATCAGGCGCGTGAGCGACTGGCCGAGCGAACCCTCGCTGTGCGTGGCCACCAGCTTGCCGGTCAGCACAAGTCCCCAGGCTGCGGCGTTGACGAACATCGACGGGCTCTTGCCCACGTGGGCCTTCCATTCACCGTGGGCGATCTTGTCGCGGATCAACACATCGCGCGTCGCTGCGTCGGGGATGCGCAGCAGGGCCTCGGCCAGGCACATCAGTGCAATGCCTTCCTGCGACGACAGCGCAAACTCCTGCAGCAGCCCCTGCACCAGGCCCGCGCGGCCAGCGTCCGCCTTGCGCTCGCGCAGCTTTTTGGCCAGCTCCAGCGCCAGCGCGTCCCCCGCCTGCGCGATGGCGGCGGGCGGCGTGGCCTGGGGCAGCAGGTCGGCCAATGCGGCAGGCTCGGGCTTGCGGTAGGCGGCGGTAATGGCTGCGCGCAGTAGCGTGGCTGGCTGCAATGCCGGAGTGAAATCATCAAAAACAGTAGCTGTCTGCGCTTGATGGTTGTGCGCTGGAGCCGTATTTTGCTCAAAATCGATGGAGCGAACAGCAGACAGGGTGGGTGCGGTCATGGCGGCCTCTGGGAATACCGGGGTAGTGAATATCGCCAGTGTGCGAGTTTGTGCGATGAATTTCTCTCCATAATTGCTCTATTTCATAGAGAAAGATTCCGCATCCAGGCCGCTTATGACCGATATGATCGCCCCGCCCGAAGACCTTGATCGCATGGACCTGCGTATCCTCGCCGTGCTGCAGCGCGATGGCCGCATCTCCAACCTGAAGCTGGCAGAAGCCGTGGCACTCTCGCCCACCGCCGTGCTGGCGCGGGTGCAGCGCCTGACCAAGGACGGCTACATCGCCGGTTACGAAGCGCGCCTGAACCCGCAAAAGCTGGGTGCGGCCATGCTGGTGTTCATCGAAATCCTGCTCGACCGCACCACCCCCAATGTGTTCGAGGAGTTCAAGGCTGCCGTGCAGGTGCGGCCCGAAATCATGGAATGCCATATGGTGGCGGGCGGCTTCGACTATCTGGTGAAGATCCGTGTGGCCGACATGAACCATTACCGCACCTTTGCCGGAGAAGTGCTGTGGCAGTTGCCTGGCGTGCGCGAGACGCGGACATATGCGGTGATGGAAGAGGTGAAAAGCTCGAGTCGGCTGTACCTGGGCGGGTTTTGACAGGTGCCGCTTGCGAGCGATTGGTAGTACACTTTGTGCTTCACGGCGCCGATTTGCTTCAGCTTGCGGGCGCTTTATAAATCCAGCTAAAGACTCGGTAGGCGACAGAAAAGCATCGACCCGGCCTCGTTTTTAGCGTTGCCGGGTTTTCTTATGTCATTTGTTGCGACACCTCAATCAATGCATTTCCCGGAGGCGCTCCCCCTCAAAAGTGGCGCTTCCATCCGCGATTACCACCTGGCTTTCGAGACCTATGGCGAGTTGAATGCCGACAGGTCCAACGCCATTTTGGTGTGCCATGCGCTCAACGCATCGCACCACGTGGCTGGCAGCTATGAAGGCCAGCCCAAGAGCGAGGGCTGGTGGGACAACATGATCGGACCGGGCAAGGCGGTCGATACCAACAAATTCTTTGTCATCGGCGTCAACAACCTCGGCTCCTGCTTTGGCTCGACCGGGCCCATGCACATCAACCCCGATACCGGCAAGGTGTACGGGGCAGATTTTCCGGTGATGACGGTGGAAGACTGGGTCAACGCCCAGGCGCGTCTGCTCGATCGCCTGGGCGTCACGCAGCTGGCAGCCGTGCTGGGCGGCAGCCTGGGCGGCATGCAGGCGCTGTCGTGGACGCTGCAGCACCCTGAACGCATGCGCCACGCGGTGGTCGTGGCGAGTGCGCCGTGCCTGAGCGCCGAGAACATTGCCTTCAACGAAGTGGCGCGCCGCGCCATCGTGACCGACCCGGATTTTCACGGCGGCCACTTCTACGAGCACCGCGTGGTGCCCAAGCGCGGCCTGCGCATTGCACGCATGATCGGCCACATCACGTATCTGAGCGACGACGTGATGAACCAGAAGTTCGGCCGCCAGCTGCGCGAGGGCATGGACCTGAAGTACAGCACGCAGGACGTGGAATTTCAGATCGAGAGCTATCTGCGCTACCAGGGCGACAAGTTCAGCGACTACTTCGACGCCAACACCTACCTGCTGATCACCCGCGCGCTCGATTATTTCGACCCCGCCAAGGCAGATGGTGGCGACCTGACCCAGTCGCTCGCCGTGGCCAAGGCCAAGTTCATGCTGGTGAGCTTTACGACGGATTGGCGGTTTTCGCCTGCGCGCAGCCGAGAAATCGTCAAAGCCTTGCTCGACAACCGCTGTACCGTGAGCTATGCCGAGATCGACGCCCCGCACGGCCATGACGCGTTCTTGCTCGATGACGCCCGCTACATGGGCGTGATGCGCTCCTATTTTGAGAACATTGCCAACGAACTGAACACGGCACCAGCCACCAAGGAGGCCGCATGACCGAAAAATCCACCCTGCGCGCCATTGCCTCACTGATACCCCCAGGCTCGCGCGTGCTCGACCTGGGTTGTGGCGACGGCAGCCTGCTGGCCCATCTACAGGCAGAGCGCGGTTGCACCGGCTACGGCATTGAGTACGACGATGCCAATGTGCTGGCCTGCGTGCGCCGTGGCGTCAATGTGTTGCAGCTCAATCTGGAAGACGGCCTGGCCATCTTCGAGGACAACAGCTTTGATGTGGTGCTGCAGATCGACACCTTGCAGCACTTGCGCAATGCCGAAGTGATGCTGCGCGAGACCGCGCGCATCGGCAAGCAGGGCGTGGTGGCCTTTCCCAACTTTGCGCACTGGCCCAACCGCCTCTCGATTCTGCAGGGCCGCATGCCGGTGACCAAGCGCCTGCCTTACCAGTGGTACGACACGCCCAATATCCGCGTCGGCACCTTCAAGGACTTCGAGGTGCTGGCCATCAAGAACAAGCTGCGCATTCTGGACAGCTTCGGTCTGCAAAACGGCCATGTGCAGCGCCTGCTGCCCAATGCGCTGGCGGGCACGGCGGTGTTCCACTTCGAGCACGCCTGAGCTGTGGCAGCCCTTGCCGACTACAAGCTATCGGTTTGGCGCTACACCGCGATGCACTCCCCTTGTCCCCCGTACCGCAAAGCCATTGCAGCGGTGCGAGGGAGATACGACATTTTTTTTTGAGGCCGCTTAGCACGATTCACAGCGAGAGCAATGTCACGGTAAATTATTAATAGCTACAATTTATTAATAACGACAATTATTTGTTCTGGTTTATGGATTGGGGCTTGGTAAGTGTTGCGCTGATGTGGCTGATGGTGGGAATGACCGCCTTGTCGGCGGTGACCTCTATTGTCGTGCTGGGGCGCAAGGGCTGGCGCAAGGGCCTGGGGGCAGTGGCGCTGGCCATGCTGCTGGTGGGCTTGCTGGCCGCTGTGCAGATGCTGTCGCCACCGGCGGCACGGTGGAGCGGCCTGCTGGTCAGTTGCCTGTTCAGTGCCGTGCTGGGCTGCCTCGTCATGGCGCTGCGCCAGTTTCGCCAACTCGACACCGATTGGCGCTGGCTCATGCTGGCGCCTGCCGCTGTCTTGCCGCTTGGCAGCCTGACGCTGGGGGCAGAGCTGGCACCTGTGCTGCTCTATGCCATGCACGCAGTGTTTGCCATTCAACTGGGCTGGCTGGCGCTGGAATTGTGGCGCATGCGGGCTTTGCGCCTGGGCACTGGTTACCGCATGCTGTGTGTGGCGCTGGGGGTTTTCCTGGCTGGCGTGCTCTATCTGCAATGCGGGCCTAGCCAAGGTCTGCCGCAGGAGGCGGCGCCCATGGAGCAGCCTCTGCTGTGGTACTGGGCGCGCACGGCGCTGAACGTGGTGGTGATGTTGCTACTGACCCTGGGCTTCATGCGCATGGTGCAGGATCGGCGCGAAGCCCGAAGCCGCCGCGCTGCGCTGCGGGACCCTCTCACCCGTATGCTCAACCGCCGCGCTCTGGTGAGGGCGCTGGAGCATTGCATTAAGGATGCTGGCCGCCAGGCCCATCCTCTGGCATTGCTGCTGATCGATGTGGACCATTTCAAGCGGGTGAATGACACGCATGGTCATATCTCCGGCGACAAGGTGCTGCGCCATGTCAGCCGGGTGCTGGCCAGCAATGTGCGCTCGGATGTGTATCTCGGGCGCTTCGGTGGGGAAGAGTTCGTGATCGTCTGCCCCGGCACAGGCATGGAGGAGGCACAGATTCTTGCTGAGCGACTGATTCTGGCCGTGCGCTCATCGAGCGTGCTCATCAAAGGCCATGCGCTGCAGGTGACGGTCAGCATTGGCGGTTTTGCAGGCGCCGTGGGAGCACATACTCCATGGGAGACACTGCTGGAGGCGGCGGACAGTGCCATGTACCGTGCCAAGGCGTCCGGGCGCAATTGCGTTGTCATGCACCGCCAGCTGCCGGTGCCGCCCGCGGAAAGCAGTACGCCGCTTTGGCGGGAAAGCCGGGCTTGAGCCAGGGCTGGTGGCCCCAATCGCCATTTGCTTGCCTCCAAAGCAGGGGTTTGCCGGGGAAAAGCGATCTTTCCGCGCCAGGGCTGGTACCCTTGAGGCCTTCATGCGCCAGCAAGCGCAGCACGATCAGGAGACCACCCCATGAATGCCCGCATTGACGCTTCCAACCTGCAGGCCGATCCCGCGCTCAGCCATATCAGCGAGCAGTGGGACAAGGATATTCTGCGCCAGCTGACCGACTATATCGCCATTCCGGCCAAGTCGCCCGGTTTCGACGGCGAATGGGAAAAGCACGGTTTCCTCGACACCGTGGTGCGCAATGCCGCCACCTGGGTCGAGGCACAGAAGGTGGACGGCCTGAAGCTGGAAGTGGTTCGCATTCCAGGCCGCACGCCGGTGCTGTTCTTCGAAGTACCCGCTACACAAGCTGGCAACCAGCAGACGGTGTTGATGTACGGTCATCTGGACAAGCAGCCGGAGTTTTCGGGCTGGCGCAGCGATCTGGGCCCCTGGACACCAAAGTATGAAGACGGCAAGCTGTACGGCCGAGGTGGCGCCGACGACGGCTATGCCACCTACGCCAGCATTGCTGCGGTGCAGGAGCTCAAGCGCCAGAATGTGCCGCACCCGCGCATTGTCGGCCTGATCGAGACCTGCGAAGAAAGCGGCTCGGGTGATCTGCCCGCCTATATCGACATGCTCAAGCCGCGCCTGGGCGATGTGGGTCTGGTGATCTGCCTGGACAGCGGCGCCGGAAACTACGACCAGTTGTGGCTCACCACCAGCCTGCGCGGCATGGTGGCCGGTACTCTGAAGGTCGAGATCCTGACCGAAGGCGTGCACTCGGGAGACGCGTCGGGCGTGGTGCCCTCGTCATTCCGCATCATGCGACAGGTACTCGACCGTCTGGAAGACAGCAAGACCGGGCGTCTGCTGCCCGAGAGCTTTCATTGCCAGGTACCTGCCGAGCGTCTGGCCCAGGCACAGGCCACCGCTGCCATTCTGGGCGATGAACTGTACAAGCGCTTCCCCTGGGCGCACTTTGATTGCAATGGCTCCAGCCTGTTTGCGCTGCCCACCACGACCGACCCCACGCAGGCACTGCTCAAGCGCACCTGGGAGCCCACGCTGTCGGTCACCGGTGCAGAAGGCCTGCCAGCATTGCAGGACGCGGGCAATGTGCTGCGTCCCTACACCGCATTCAAGCTCAGCCTGCGCCTGCCTCCACTGGTGGATGCGGTGCAGTGCATGCAGGAGCTGAAGGGCCTGCTGGAAGACAATGCGCCGTACCAGGCCAAGGTCACCTGGGAAGGTGCCAGCGGTGCCAACGGCTGGAATGCGCCCAGTACCGATGAATGGTTCCTGAACGCGCTCAACCGCTCCAGCCGCTCCTACTTTGGCGCTGACTGCGGTTTCATCGGCCAGGGGGGCTCCATTCCCCTGATGGGCATGCTGAGCGCAGGTTTCCCCAAGGCGCAGATGATGGTGTGCGGGGTGCTCGGACCCAAGAGCAATGCCCACGGCCCCAATGAGTTCCTGCATGTGCCGTATGCCAAAAAACTGACGGCCGCAGTGGCGCAGGTGATTGCCAGCATGCCTGCGGAGGTGCAGGGCTGAATTTTCTTAAAATAGCGGGCTGGCGCAGGCAGAGTATGCGCAATTTGCTATCTATTTTGAGGCAACATCTCCCGGCGCAGTGTGAACCTGGCCGGGATGTTTTTTGCCATATCAGACCCGCACCTTCTCAACAGCATGAGCGACGCCACGATTCTTTTTGACGCCACCGACCCGATTGGCAGCAGTGCCGATCTGGTGGACAACGGAAAACCAATCCTTTTTCAACTGCCCAATGGCCAGAAGGCCTTTGTCATTCGTTGGCAGGGCAGCTTGCATGGCTGGATCAACGAATGCCAGCACGCCAGCGTCCCTATGGATTTTGATGGCGATGTGCTCGAAAGCGGTCGCCAGTTCATTCTCTGCCCCTACCATGGTGCGATCTACCAGCCCAACACCGGCGCTTGCGTGGGCGGGCCATGCCGTGGCTCGCACCTTGATGCGGTGCCGGTGGAGGAGCGGGATGGACAGATCTGGTTGCAGGCGAATGGGGCGGCGCGATGAAATCTTCCATCCGCGTAGTCGATGTGGACCGGCTGGATACCTGGAGCAAATACAAGCCCGGTATGTGTGACAGTTGCGCGGCCAATTGCTGCACCATGCCGCTGGAAGTGCAACTGCCGGACCTGGTGCGGCTGGAACTGGTGGACCCGTTCGAGGTGGACAATGTCGACCACAAGCTGATAGCCAAGCGCCTGCTCAAGGCCAGGTTGATTGACCACTACAACCCCAAGCACAATATTTTCACCATGGCGCGGCGGGCAGGGGGAGATTGCAATTTTCTGCACCCCACCACGCGCATGTGCACGGTGTATGAAAAACGCCCCGAAACCTGCCGCCTGCACCCCAAGAAGGGTCCCAAGCCGGGTTTTTGCGCATACGGTAACAAAAATCTGGGCTAGGACTGTGTTTGCATGCGGTCAGCCTGGATGCAAGGCGCGCGCAGAAGTCCTCTAAAATGGTTTGAAGGCACATGGTGGTGCTGGTCCAAACTGCCCCAGGGCTTGCTCATGGGGCATTTTCTTAGCCGTATCGACGATGCAAAAAACAAAACTGTTCTGGTTTCTGGGAATCGTGGCGAGTCTCCTGGCCGTGGGCGTCATCTATGGGGTCGGGCTCCATAACGGCCTGGTGTTCGATGACAACCGCTTCACCGACGGCACCATCTTTGGCGCCTATGGCAACCTGGCACAGTTGAAAGTGCGCATGCTGTCCTATGGCAGCTTTGTGTGGGTGCAGGCTCTGTTCGGAGACAGCTTTGTCGTGCAGCGCGCGGTCAACGTGCTGCTGCACCTGGCAAGCTGCTATGCGATCTGGCTGCTGGTGACCGAGTTGTTCAAGCACGTTCGCTTTTCTGAAGAAACCCTGGCAGAACCCGGTTTCGATACCAATCGCCGGATTGCCATCTTTGCGGCGGTGGCCTTGTTTGCGGTGCATCCCATGGCCGTCTATGCCGTGGGCTACCTGGTTCAGCGCAGCATGGTGATGATGACCCTGTTTGCCGCGCTGGCCTGCTGGACCTTTGTCAGGGCGCTTGCCGGCGGAGGCATCAAATGGGCCTTGCTGGCGCTGCTATGCACCGTGTTTGCACTGCTTAGCAAGGAGCATGCCGTGGTGTTGCCCGCCCTGGCCCTGCCGCTCTATATTTTTGTGAAGCGACCCTCCTGGAAAGTGATCGCGGGTACCGTGGTCGCCATCGCCGTAGTGATGGGCGTGTTCACGGTAGTTCTGTGGCCGCGACTGGGCGCCTTTGTGGGCGCAGTGGCAACCGATGACACATCGTGGGCCTATGTGCATCTGCTGGAAAAGCTGTACCCCGGTATCACGCCATCCATCTATCCCCTGAGCCTGATGAACCAGGCAACGCTCTTCTTCAATTACGGGCTGCTGTGGCTGCTGCCCAATGTGCAGTGGATGGCAATTGATCTGCGGCCGGTGTTCCCGCTTGGCTATTCCAGCTGGCCCCATTGGCTGGGGGCGGTGGGTTATCTGGCTGTGCTGGTTGGTAGTCTGTGCTTGCTGCTGCGCCGCCGTGATGGCTGGGGCCTGGTGGGCCTGGTGCTGCTGTGCACCGCGATTCTGTTCAGCACCGAATTCGTCACCGCCTGGCTGCAGGATCCATTTGTTCTGTATCGCAGCTACATCTGGGCGATGTTCCTGCCAGCCTTGCTGGCGCTGGTGCTGCTGCATCTCCCGCGCAAGGCCATGGTGGCCGTGGCCTTTGTCGTGGGCATGGGCCTGACGGGCCTCGCGGTGGAGCGCAACCTCACCTTCAAGAACGCCTATACCGCCTGGACGGATGCAGCGCAGAAAGTGGACATGCAGGCGCCGTTCAACGCTTTTGGTCGCTGGCGTCCGTTCAACAACCGGGGTGCGTATCTGCTGGAAAACCTGAACTACGAGCAGTCGCTGCAGGATTTCGAGAAGGCCGTCGCACTCAAGGAGCCGCTAGGTTCTGCGCAGTTCAACCGCGGCATGGCTCTGGAGCTGCTCAAGCGCTATCCGGAAGCGCTGCAGGCATTTGCCGAGGCCGAGAAGCAAGGCTTTCAAAACGCAGCGCTGGCCTACCACCAGGCAACGGCTTACAAGCAGACACAGCAACTGGAGCAAGCCTACCAAAGCTATGCCAAGGCACTGAGCCTGCAGCCTGAATCTGCACTGCTTCCCCAGATATGGTTGGAGCAAGCCGAGGTCGCCATTCCCACCGGGCACTATGACGCCGCCATTGCGAACTACCAGCAGTTGCTCAAGGGCGCGCCAGACAACACCCGCTTTGAAGTGGGCCTGGGGATTGCCTTGATCGGTAAAAAGGATTTCGCGGCTGCCATGCAGATCTTCGATGCCTCTTTGGCACGGCGTCCCAATCCGCCTGCGTTCTATGGCAAGGCGCTGGCATACAGGGAGCAAGGCGATGCCGCCAAGGCATACGCAGCCATGCAGCGTGCCAGCGAGATGGACCCCGCCAACCCGGTCTACAGAAATCTGCTTGCACAGATGAAGGCAAAGGCCGGCCAATAACATGCTGCACCGATGGCTGCGAGGGAAAAACCGCAACACTCCTGACAAGATTGAACAGGCGCCCCTGCGCGTTCTGCATGTAGGCAAGTACTACCCGCCCTATCGCGGAGGAATGGAGTCCTTCCTGGCAGACCTGATCGAGCAGCAGCGGGCCAGTGGTATCGACGCGCGTGCGGTGGTGCACGGTGATCCGCTGCCTGATGATCCCGAGTGGCTGATCCGTGTGCCGGTACAGGTGACCCTTGTTTTCGCGCCCATCGCACTGGGCTTTCCGTTTGCGTTGTGGAAAGCCATTCAGCGCTTCAAGCCCGAAGCTCTGCATTTGCACATGCCCAACAATGCAGCGTTCTGGCCGCTGATCATTCCAAGCGCACGCCGCATTCCCTGGGTGGTGCATTGGCACTCGGATGTCCTGGTTTCGGAGTGGGATACGGTGCTGAAGGCCTGCTACCAGCTCTACAAACCGTTTGAGACCAAGCTGCTGCAGCACAGCGAAGCGATTCTGGCCACATCGCCGCCCTACATGGCTGCAAGTGCGCCGCTCCAGCGCTGGCTGTACAAGACCGTGGCGATCCCGTTGGGGCTCAAGCCCCTCGATACCGAAACACTCCAACAGGCAGAGGAGGAAGATGTCTCGGAATGGGGCGACGCGCAGTTGCGCATTCTCTCGGTAGGGCGCCTGACCTATTACAAAGGCTTCGATACACTGATATCCGCAGTCGCGGGGTTTGCAGAGGTACAGCTTCTGATCGCCGGCGAAGGAGAGCAACGCAAGGAGCTGGAGGCCCTGATCGAGCGCGAGCGTTCTCACCACGGCTGCGCCAGGGTGAAGTTGCTTGGTCAGGTGAGTGAAGCGAGAAAGTATGCGTTGTTCAACTCCTGCGATATTTTTGCGCTGGCATCGCGCGAGCGTACCGAAGCTTTCGGGCTGGTGCTGATCGAAGCCATGCAGCACGGCAAGCCCTGCATCGCCTCGGACCTGGATGGCTCGGGCATGTCATGGGTGGTGGGGCAATCTGGAACCGGGCAGTGCTATGCGCCTGATCAGGTGCAGGCATGGAGGGAGGCCATCCGCCAGGCTTTGGAAGCCAAGGCGCAATTGGCGCATCGCGGCCAGGTTGCGCAGCGCGCTGCAGATGCGCAGTTCACCATTGCACAATGCGAGGCACGCATTCGCGAGATCTACCAAAGCTTCTCTCCAATTGCCGCCATTCCAGATATCGAAAAGGCGGCTTCGTCGCAACTGTTGGTTGCCGTCTTGCAGGATCTTCGCGATATCGACCTGCTGGTGCAGTGGCGGAACGCATCGCCGAGTCAACAACTGGTATGTGTGGATGCCACGGGCGACCCGGAGGCTTCCTCCAGGCTCCAGCAAGCCTCGATTACCACCTTGGCGCTCGCAGACCTGGGATGGGAGGACGTGCTGGCGGTGGTTCAACGCCTTGTCAGCGAGCAGGGCTACACGGCCTTGACCATCCTGCCTGCGCACCGTGTCCTGGATCAGGGTGGTATCGCAGAAGACCGCAAGCCCAATTGGTGGCAGCGTTTGCTGGGCGGCCTGGGCATTCAGTACCACCGTCTGGGCCGGGACCCATGGGTATTGCGTGACGCGGCCACCTCGGATTGGGCACTGGCTGCGCACGGAGTCCTTGGCGCGCGGGTGTGGAGCTTCAAAAAATAGAGCAGATGGCGCATGCTGGTATTGGGAATACAAGCATTTCACCAATAGCCCCATGGAGCGGCACGATCAACAGCCCAGCAATTGCGGTGGGCGGACCACAGCCAGAATGCTGGCCACCATGCCCACCCCCAGCAACGCATAGGTGGCAGCCCTGGGCCAGGTCTTGGTGGCGCTGGAGATGCCAACGGCGGTCACGATGGCGGCAAAGAAGATGCCATAGTTCAGTACGCGCAAAAACCAGTTGGTATCCAGCAGCCACCAGGAAGCGGCAATGCTCAGCAGTGCAAGCGTGGTGAAAGCAATCAATACCCAGATCAACAAACGACCCATGACCGGATCGAAACGCTGGGTACGCAGCCCTTCGACCAGGCCGTAGATTCCAACCACAAAGAAAATGGCGAACATCACATTGCCAAGCTGGAAGGCCAGGAAGCGCAACATGGATCCGCCGTAAGGCAGCCATGCCTGTGTGGGTAGCAAATAGGCTTGTATCGCCAGTGCAGTAAAAACCAGGCACAGCAGCCCCAGGCTAGTTGCAGTGCGCCTGCGTTCCAGGCTCGCGGCCACGGCTTCGCTCCAGCTGGGTCGCCAGTGCCATCTGCGCTGTACCCACATGAGCGCCATACCCGTGAACAATGGCAACACCACGAGGTAAGGGCCGGCCCGCAGCAGGCGCTTCATCTGAACGTGCTCCAGGTCAGCCAGCATGGCTGCATAAGGTCCGTGTGGCCATATATAAACACCCATGCTCGCAACGACTACCAGCAGCAGGCTGAAATGGCGCCATGTCAATGGGCGCTTTTCCAGAAAATCGGCAATCACCAGCATGCCGCATAAAAAGACCAGGATGGCGTGGCTCAGGATGTGCGTCACCGCAATGCAGGGCACGATCAAAAAAAACGCCCAGCCGCCTTGGCGGTGCAACCACAGCCAGGCGCAGATCACGCCCAGGAATACCAGCATCTGCCCCCATTGCTGTGGGCGGGACTCCATCAGCGGTGCCCAAAAATAGCTGGACAATGCCAGCCCTGCCAGAATGACGCCAGAGCCCGCCAACGCCAGCTTGCGATAGCCCCACAGCAACAAAAGCATGGAAACAAACACACCGCCAACACCCACCACGGATATGGAGTGGGCATGGCTGAACTGCAGTTGTTCGGAGAGCGAGCGAACCGTGTGGATGAATGCCGGGCCGGAGACGGGCCAGTGCACACCCGCATCCAGTTGGTGCGCAATGGAGATCCAGTTGACCTCATCGTTGTGGCAGATGGGGTAGTTGCCCGAGCTTCGCAGTACCCAGGCCAGCAGTGCAAATACCAAAGCAGCGGCACCACTGCCATACCAGCTTTGGTAGCTGCGTGAGCCCAGGTTCATGCCAGTTGCCTGTAGACCGCTACGGTTTCTTCCGCGCACTGATCCCACGACAGTTCAGCGGCTCGGGCTAGCCCCTTGGCCCTGGCTTCGGCTTGCCATGCCTCGTTGCTGAGACACTCCTCCAAAGCCTGCGCCATGTCTTCCATGTCCAAAGGATTCACCAACCTGGCGGCACCTCCCGCGACCTCGGGCATGCACGAGGTATTGGAAGTCAGTACTGGCGTGCCACTGGCCATGGCTTCGACGATCGGCAGGCCAAAGCCTTCATACAGCGATGGGTAGGCCATGAGCCGTGCACCTGCGTACAGCGAGGGAAGCCAGCGTTGGTCCACGAACGACACATAGCGCAGCCAACCTTCGGTTTGTGCCTTTGCCATGCGGGCGTGGACGGCTTCCGAGTTCCAGCCCTTGCCACCAGCTACCACCAGTGGCCACTGGCGGCGCATGTCCACAGGCAGCAGTTCGTAAGCCTGGATCAGCCGCTCCACATTCTTGCGAGGCTCCACGGTACCCACAAACAGGCAGTATTGCCTCGCGCGCAAGCCCAGGGCCTGCATGGCTGGCTCCAGCATCTGTGGGGTGTGGGGGCGGAATGCTGCGTCCGCCGCTTCCAGGATGGCGGTGATGCGGTCTGGCGGCATCAGGCGGCGCTCGATCATTTCCTGGCGCACCGCCTCGGACACCGTGATCACATGGCTGGTGCGCGCAAGGCTGGGGCCGAGGGTCAGGTTCAGGTAGTCCACTCGGGCGCGTGGGTGGAACTGGGGGTACAGGATGTGTGACAGATCATGCACGGTGCTGACCGCTCGCCCCTCGAATGGCGGAACGATGTAATTGGGGGCATGGTAAATCGACTGCCGATTGCCGCGCAAGCGCCAGCCGAAATACATGGGTGTCAAGGCGCAGTACACGCGTACTGCCAGGGGGCTGGTTGCCAAGCGGGTGCGTAGGGTTGCGCGCTCGCGCGGAGTATGGACTGGTTTCGCGCTTTCAGATGGTGGGCTGTCCAGCGCGGCTAAGGGGTCCTCCAGCCATTGTCCCATCGAGAAATAACGCAGCCGTGCGACCTCATCATGCCGGGCAAGGCGTCTCGCCACTTCGTAGGTGTAACGACCGATGCCGGTGAGCGGCGGGCGCAGGGCATCAGCGGCAAGAATGACATCCAGCTTCATCGTATGGGTTTATGGATACAAAGAATTAACTATTTTTGAGTGGTGCCCACTATCGTTTTGCCTCTGGCAACGCTCTGGAAGACCGCATTGACTCCGCTTCCTTGGCAGCCATGCCTACAAGCTTGCGCATCGCCTCGGTCTGATCTTCAGCAATTGGGGTAAGGCGAAGCTTGAAACGCTCCGCCTGCATGCCTTCCATCTGTTCCTAGAAAGAGTCTCGGATAGAACCCGCGTGCGGATGAACCTGTTTGATCATATCGGACTTGTTCTGCAAGATGCAGGATCCAGTCGCAGATCTTGTGGATGGTGCGCAGTCCTACGCAGCAATTTTTTGGATTGAACGGGCTTTTGCCAAGGCCAAGGAGGCAGTTGCCATTCTCACGGTTGGTCTTGAGTATGCAAACGGGCTTGGCTGTGCCCTGCGTTGTGACGGCTCCAACTCAATCTGGTGGCTTTGCCCTCGTAACCCTCTGAGGTGGCACAGCTTCCCAACACTCTGGAGCCTTTTTTCCTAGTCGTACCAGTTAGTGCGCAGCTAAAATACAATTTTTTAAAAAAGCAAAAAATGACCACAAGATCAAGCGCCAGAGCAATACCTTTAGATATTCTGCGTATATTTGCGGCGCTATGGGTGCTTGTGCATCACTGGATCAGCCGAGACGGCTTGGCCCGTAACTTGCAGCAGCCTTACGATGTGTCTTGGGTCCCAGACTGGATCGTTGCTGCTGCCGCGCCAGGGTTTTTGGGAGTGGATCTCTTTTTTATTCTCAGCGGTATCGTTATCAGTCGATCAGCCATCGGGCGATCCTGGTCAGAATTCGCGGTAGCCCGATTTTGTCGCCTGTATCCTGCTTACGCGGTTGCTATTGCGTTAGCGATTCTATTTGCGCCAATCACACTGATCAAATACCCTCCATTGTCCCAATCCATATTGGGTATTACTGGACTGCAGTGGTTTGTTGGGGCTCCAACCATAGTAGGTCCTGCATGGACGCTTTTTCTGGAAGTACAGTTTTATCTTCTGATTACTATACTCTTATTGGTCTTTGGAAAATTGACGAGTCATCAGTTACGTAACGCAGCGAAGGTATGGTGTTTGGTGCTTCTTCTGGCACCCAGCTTGCAACTGCCTTGGTTGAATTTTCTGGCGATTTCTGAATTTGGCCCTTACTTTGCACTAGGTATGCTACTGGGGCTGTGTAATTCAAAGGAAGAATTGCGCTCCGATCTGCCGGCAATTCTTGTTCTATTGGCACTCTCGTGTGTAAGAATTGTGGCCAGACTCTCGGGGGCTAGTTCTGTTCCTCAGCATGAATTATTTGCCATTTTTATGCTGATGGGCGTACTATATGTTGTATATCTATGTGCCAAGGCTGATTTTTTAGGCGGATTTCGGAATATCGTGAATCCCTTGGCATTGATGTCATATCCCATCTACCTATTGCATGAGCCTTTGGGGATGCCCGCCATTGGGGCGTTGGTGGCATATGGATTTTCGCCAAGAGTATCTTTTCTGGTTGCGGGCAGTGTTTTATTTTTCGTGTGCTGGCTTTGTGTTAAATACTATGAGCCTATGGCGAGAAGGTTCTTGTCAGAAAAGTTCTTCAAAAAATCCGAAGTCGGTCAATCAAATTAAAAATAAATTGCCAAAATCATGGAGCGCTCCAGTTTTTTGAAGCGCTCCATCAACGGCTTTCATTGCGCCCGCTTCTTCGGGTTTATGCGCTCAGGCATCCAAGCAATCCTGCATAGCGCATATATTCAGAGAGCGCATCTTGCCATGGACGAAGTGGTAAACGCCCTTCATATCGCATTCGATAGGACAACGCTGCTTCATTTTCTGAAACATCGGCACGACGGTTGAAAGCACTTGACTCAATGGGGCGGACCTCAATGGGCGAGCCTGACAACTCAGCAATCTTCTTTACATAATCGAACCGGCTGGCAACACCTTCGTTGACGACATTGTAAATGCCCTCACAATCGTCGAGAGTCAGCTCTAGAAGGCGGCGAGCACAATCTACCACGTAGGTGGGCGAGCCGATTTGTACAAAGTTGGCAGATATAAATCCGGTAGAAGCACGAATTTCATTTATTCTATTTGCAATGAAATTCTTTTTGTTGCTCAACTGCCCACCGAATAGCCAGCCTGTTCGAATAACGAGCGTATTGGGGCAACTAAGCACTACTTCTTCTGACAACAATTTTGAACGATGATGAACAGTCGTTGGTTGTACAGAATCATATTCATGGTGCGGTTCTGACTTTCCACGCCCATATATGCCTGTGCTTGATATGAAAACGAACTTTTTTTGCCCGCGATGGGCATGCCAGAACAGTTTTTCTGTGAGAAACGTATTATCGAAATAACAGATTTCCGGATCAACTTCGCATTGCTCCACATTGGTATTGGCGGCGGCATGAATAATAATTTCATGGTCGCTGAGCATTGAGGATTGCTCCTTTCTCCCTGCGGCCAGGAATACCTTGCGATCAAGCGCAGTTCCCTCGTGCCCCATTTCTGCAAGCCCGCGCAAAAGCTCTGAGCCGAGCATGCCAGTTCCGCCAGTCACTAACACTTTCATCGGCTGAACTCCCTGGTTACTGATTCTGTGGGGTCATGTTCAATGCTTGCAATATTCAATAATAGATTGGTTGACTGGCCGACTCCCTCAAACGCCATCCAGACTCCAGGAGGAACAAATAGACGTTGGTAATGGTTCTCTCCCAGCACTACTTTCTCCGCCGATGAGCCGTCTTCGGCTTCAAGGTGAAAACAAATGGAGCCAATAGGCACGAGCAGGTTCATTGACATTCGCAGATGCTTTTTCCAGCCCTTGACCTCGCCACAAGAGACCATCGAGAAGTAGGCTTCCCCAAAGTCAATATAGCCCTGAGAGCTCCGTTTGAGCCCATGAAGAATATTCCCCTTGGCGTGGGGAATGACCTTCGATGGGTAGACGATTGCGCCGCAGCTTAGGAGGAGTGCGTCCATTGGTTACCTCGCTCTGTCGCCAATTGCATGTATTGCTCAATCTGTTGCTCGGTGAGCGACTGCACATCACGATCCTGGATGTAGAAGCCGGCATACCATTCGCCGACCATACGCACACACTCCTGATAAAACAGGGTAGGCTCCCAGCGAAGGTGAAACAACGCCTTGTCGCAGTTGAGCTTGAGCAGCCCTGCTTCGTGGAAGGGGATATTGCCTGTAATCTGGTAGCAGTCGAAGTCTTTGTTCCAATACTCGAAAACATCCGCGATCAATTCGATCACACGCCGGTTCTGTTCCGCACGTGGTCCGAAGTTGAATGACTCACCATTCAATTTTTCGTTGGTGGCAAGATTGGCTCCCAGCCATAGATAGCCAGATAGCGGCTCAAGCACATGCTGCCACGGACGAGTTGCTTCGGGGGAGCGGATCTGTACAGGCTTGTGATCATTCCAACTGAGTACCGAGTCCACAATGATCCGATCCTTGGCCCAGTCGCCACCGCCGATCACATTGCCCGCTCGCGCGGAGGCGATGCGAATATCGGGTCGGTGCTTGAGGAACGAGTGGAAATAGGCATGGAAGATCACTTCGGCAGCGCCCTTTGACGCGCTATAAATGTCTTTGCCTCCCAGATGATCAGTTTCGCGGTACCCCCATTCCCACTCCACATTCTCGTAGCACTTGTCGGACGTGATGATCACGGCAACGCAAGGCTTGGAGAGCTGTCGAATGACGTCGAGGACGTTGGCGGTTCCAAGCACATTTGTCGAAATCGTGCCCAAGGGATCCATATAGGATGTTGAGACAATGGCTTGTGCAGCCAGATGGAACACGAAGTCGGGCTCAAATCCATGGATCGCCTGGGCTAGGGCAGCTGCATCCCGTATGTCGATAACCCGATGGTGGATCTTTTGTTCCAGGCCCAAGATTTCGAACATCGACGGGGTTGTCGGAATTGCATCCGAAATGCCCATGACCTCGGCCCCAAGCATGGTCAGCCAGCGAGTTAGCCAAGTCCCTTTGAAGCCGGTGTGTCCGGTGACGACGACTTTTTTGTCTTTGTATACATTATTGAACATCACCACACCTTCCAGGGCGCCTGGTTTTTGGTCCAGAGTGATTCGAGTTGCTGCTTGTCGCGCAGAGCATCCATGGGTTTCCAGAAACCTGTATGCCGGAACGCATTCATCTGGCCGTCTTCTGCCAGCCGTCGCAAGGGATCTTGCTCAAACACGAGATCATCGCCTTCGGGCAGGTAGTCAAAAACGGATTGTTCGCAGACAAAAAAGCCTCCGTTGATCCAGTTTCCATCGCCTTTGGGCTTTTCTGCAAACCGCACAATTTCATTGGATTCATTGATGTCGAGGGCTCCGAAACGGCCTTCGGGCTGGACACTGGTCATCGTAATGGCTTTACCTGATTGGCGATGGGCTTCTGCCAATGCGCGAATGTTGACATCCGCTACGCCATCGCCATAGGTGAGCATAAATGGCTTGCCCTCGGTATAAGCTTTTGCTTTGCGGACTCGAGCGCCGGTCATGGCCAATTCGCCAGTGTCGATCAATGTGATGCGCCATTTCTCGGAGCGATTGTTGTGCACGATAGTTCGGTTCTCTGCCAAATCAATGGTGACATCGCTCGTGTGCAAGTAGTAATTCGAGAAATACTCTTTAATGACGTATCCTTTATAGCCGAGCAAGATGATGAAATCATTGAAACCATGCGATTCATAGATCTTCATGATATGCCATAGCATCGGCATGCCGCCAATTTCAACCATGGGTTTTGGACGCACACTCGTCTCTTCTGCGAGGCGTGTGCCAAGACCGCCTGCCAGAATCATTACCTTCATTTTCTACTCCTTAGGCGTTTTTGATGATTTCTTTAAGTTTGGCTGGAATTTGCCCCAAAAGTGATAAAAGCTGACGCATTACTCGCAGCAGTTTGGGCTTTTTGTTGCGAGAATCAAGGGCGCTCGCCAACTGCACTTTTTCATTCAGCATCAATAGATTCAAATCTCTTCCCTTGAGATAGGGGGAGTCGGCTTCATGCCAGGAGCACGAAAAGTGATGGCAAATTGAAGTGTTTTCAGTATATGCATCAATTTCGAATCCGCCTCGATTATTGCGCATAACTGGCGTGAGCGGTGAGAAGTATTCTTGAGGATAAATCTTAACCCCATGCTGGATCACTGGCAGATCTAAATGAGGAGTAGTTCCCATTCCATCTACATTATGGCCATTGTGCGCAAAGTAGAGAGATGTCAGTTGTGGTGACATGAAATAGAAGATTTTCCGGCGCCATAGGGAAACGGGACCAAGTCCTTCGTAGACCTCGCACATAAAACGGGACAGCGGACTGCCGGCACGGGTTGCCATTGAATGGCCTGTATACCATCCGCCTGCCTTATTGTCGATGCCTAAAAATGAGTGATGTTTATCACTGACTTCCAACTCTTCTATGAGATTGCGAAATATAGTTCCGTTAACGATTTCTATATCCGCATCTAAGTAGACGCCACCATGCTCACGAAGAACCCACCAGCGAAAGTAGTCACTCAGAAATGCGTGATCGCGTAACTCATACATCATTCTCGAAAAATGACATGCGGCAATGGGAAGATTGTCGGCATTCCAATGCCGAATTTCAAAATCAGGAAGTTTTTCTTGCCAAGTTTTCAGGTATCCAATATAAGGATCCGGCTTCCCATCAAAGCCAAAATAGATCCGATGCAGGATCTTCAGAGAGGAATTACTTGCTTTTTGCATAGTCCCAGATTTTCTTCATCATGCCGGTAGGGTCTTTCAGACCATGATTGATGATCTTGCCATAGTCGAAACCACCATTGCTGCGCCGGTAGCCCACAGTTTCCGGGGTAGAGGTTGCTCGCCGACTTGCTAAATCTTCAAGGTACTTGCAATAGTCACTGAAAAGCATTGGCTCCCGACGGTGTTTTTCCGCTTCAGGGTCTACTTCTTTCACATTCAGGTTTGCAAAAAGATGATAGATGCAGGTATTTTCAGTGATATTAAGTTTTTTGCCCGTTGTTGTGAATTTTGGTGAAAAATACTCCTGTGGGTAAATTTTGACTCGACCAACTATCACTGGTTTTTTCAATTTTGGAAAAAAGCCCTTGTCAGTCTGGTATCCCTTGTCACGGAAGTACAGGCTCATGAGCTGAGGACCAATGAGGAGCCGCTCCGCTCTCCAATGCCACAATCCACTGGAAAGCCTGTTCTGGTACATGTCGTACATGAAATCGACAATTTCCGCCCCTTTCTTGGCTGCAACGGTTTGCGCTGTGGGGTAACCATTCTCGAAATCCTCGACGCCCACGAAGGCATCGTATTCATCCGAGGCCATGAGCTCGTCCACCAGCTGATCGAAAACCTTGCCATTGAGCACTTCGCAATCGCTGTCAAGATATGCTCCACCATATTCCTTGAGTGCAGTCCAGCGCACAAATTCACTCAAGAAAACGGGGTCATTGGCCTCAGCGGAACGCTTCATCCAATCGTTGATTGTGACATCGACATTGTCTTTCCCCCACCTCATTACCTGGTATTGGGGAAGTTCCCTGTACCAAGTTTCCAAATAATGGAGAAAAGGATCCTTGAAAGGGCGATAATTCTCGAAATAGACGCGGTGTAGAATTTTTTCCATTACTGAGTCTTCGTTCTGTTCGTGGGTTTAAATGTATATTAATTGGATTGACTTATATCTTCGGATTCGCTATCAGTCTTTGCTGAAAGTTCGCGAACTTTTTGCGCCAAATTTTGTATGCGATTGTCCAAACGTTTGATTAGATCATCAATACCAATGCCAGTTTCATAACGAAGAGGATGATCAACTGCTTGGATCAAGCCTTCGGCACCACCAGGGTTCTGTGCGATGAGGCCATAGTCTTTGCTCACACCATAGAAGAGATCTCGAAACGTTATATCCTCTTTGTGATACAGGTCTTTTTCTTCTTGAAGGCGTATAATGGAATATTTTTGATAACCAAAATATCGTGCAAGATTGATCATTTGCAGGATTGGAATGGGGCGAATATGGGTGTGATCCAAATAAAAATTGGTTGTTGCAACAAATAAATTTTCTGGATTGGGCGTCTCTGCAATAAGTACCCCTCCTGGGATGAGCACTCTCTTGCTTTGTAGGAAGAATTCGATGATTTTGTCGAATGGCAGATGCTCAAGCACGTGGAAGGCAGAGAGTACGGCCACACTTTGGTCAGGAATTTTTTTGAGAAAATCAGATGCATCACCCAATTGAGCGTCAAGCCCTTTCTGCTGTGCAGAATTGAGCATGCCTTGGTCAATGTCAATACCTTTGGTCCGAAAGCCCAGGCCGCGAAGCATGTCGAGCCACTCACCGCGCCCGCAGCCAAAGTCAAATGCCAGTGGCGATTCAACAAAGTCTAAAATGGGTTTGACATAGCTTATATAGATGGAACGATATTCTCGAACCTGGTCTTCTGAAGCGTAATTGACGCCTTCGAAGAATTCATAAAAATTGTCAGTCATGCAAAATTTCCAAATGTGGCTCTATCCACGCTACGCCTATAAATTGCTTTTGAGATAGATTGACAACCTTGAAGATAGTTGCCATATCCCTCCATTCGTAGTTCTCGGAAAGATGGCTTTCTGTCTTATGCAGGGCAACGGCTATCGAGTAACTGCCTGGGCCAATGTCGGCCTTGAAGTGATAGCGATAGGTTAGATGGCTTCCGTTACCGAGATCACTCACGACTTGGTCATGGTGGTACGAATTGGTCCCAAAAACCTCCTGTCCAAGGCGGTCCTTGATCAGAAAACCGGCAACAAGAGTGCTGATATGCGAGAGTACCTCGACCTGAATTTCCAACGTCAATTCGGCACCAACACCCACAACCTCGACTTCCCGACCAGATGCGTCGCGAAGCGTGACATTGACAATCCGGCTCTTCCCGGTACCGGATATGGTTTGTGCAATGCCGTCTTCGTTGACGGTCTGCGAGATACGGCTGTTCGCATCGTCGACGATCGCCGCATTGTAGTAGTCGAGCACGGCCTCCGGCCGGCCTTCCAGCAGCTTTTGCCCCTTGGACAGCAGAATGGCACGGTCACAGATTGACTGGATGGCGCCTTTATCGTGGCTGACAATGAGTAGTGTTGTGCCTAGCCTTCTGAGCTCGCGGATGCGCTCAAAGCTTTTATGCTGAAAATAGGCGTCACCCACTGAAAGTGCTTCATCGACGATCAGGATGTCTGGCCGTACGACAGTTGCTACGCTGAAAGCGAGCCGCACCTGCATGCCGCTGCTGTACACGCGCACGGGCTGATCAATGTAGTCGCCAATCTCTGCAAATGCTTCAATGGAGGGCATGCAGGCAGCGATTTCATCCTGACGAAGGCCTAGCAACTGTCCGGCCATGAAGACGTTTTGGCGGCCAGTGAAATCGGGGTGAAAGCCCATGCCCAGTTCCAGCAGCGCAGCCACGCGTCCTTGGCTGCTTACCTGGCCTTGGGTCGGTTGGGTCGTGCCGGTGATGATCTTGAGCAGCGTGCTCTTGCCTGCGCCGTTGACACCAACGATCCCCACAGCCTCGCCGGGCTGTACGGTGAAGCTGATATCACGCAGCACCCAGGTTTTCTCATGGGTGGTTCGGCGAGTGATCCATTCCCGCGCACGAGCCCATTTGCTGGGGTAGCGCTTGTAGGCCTTGCCTATGTTGGTAACAGTCAGCGCACTCATTACAGTTCATCCACCAGTTCGCCCACGCGGGCCAGGAAAAAGCCTGCACCGAGCAGCAGGAAGATGACGGTCAAGATGACAAGGGGCAGCAGCGGACCAAAGGCGGGCAGGGTCTTGTCCAGAAAGATCTGCTGGTAAGCGGCTATCAGTGGTTGCATGGGGTTGAGTGCCATCAGGCCGCGTACTTTTTCGGGCAGTGCGGGCAGGGTGTAGACAATGGGGGTGAGCCAGAACCAGAACTGCAGTACCACGCCGGTGAGTTGGCCCACGTCGCGAAAGAACACATTGAGTGTGCCCAGAAAAATACCCAATCCCAACGTAAACAGGAGCTGCAGCGCCAGCAACGGAACTAGCGCGAAGAGAGCCACGCCCGGCCAATGGCCGATGATGGCTAGAAAGAGCAGGTACAACGTAAAAATGATGCCGAAGTTGATGAGTGCGGACAGTGTGACGATGGCTGGCAGGCAGATGCGCGGAAAGTTCGATTTCTTGATGAGGTTGCCGTGCTCCAGAAACACTCCATTCAACCTACCCAGCATTTCGGAAAAAAGCCCCCATGTGATGACGCCGGCGCACAGGTAGATGCTGAAAGCAAATGGCGTTTGCTCGTGCCCCGGCAGGGTAGAGCGCATGAGCTGGCCGAACACCACGGTGTAGATGACAATCATGGTCAGCGGGTTGGCTACTGACCAGAAAGCGCCGAGCAGCGATTCGCGGTACTTGCCATGGAACTCGCGCAGCACGCTGCTCCAGATGAAACCGCGGTATGCCCACAGGGCGCGAAGCATGGGTAATCCAGGCATGGTGCTCACTTGGCTGGTTGCACTGCTGGCGCGCGGCCATAGGTGTCTTCAAAGCGGACGATATCGTCTTCACCGAGATAGCTGCCCGACTGGACCTCGATGATCTCCAGTGGCACCTTGCCGGGGTTGGCCAGGCGATGGGCGTGTCCAAGGGGAATGAAGGTGGATTCGTTTTCGCCCAGCAGAAAAGTTTCGTCGCCATTGGTGACCTCGGCGGTGCCCTTCACCACGATCCAGTGTTCGGCCCGGTGGTGGTGCATCTGCAGGCTGAGCTTGGCGCCGGGGTTGACCACGATGCGTTTGACCTGGAAGCGCTCGCCGCAGTCGATGCTGTCATACCAGCCCCAGGGACGGTGCACCTTGCGGTGGGTGGATGCCATGCTGCGCTTTTGTGCTTTGAGTTCCGCCACGACTTTTTTCACGTCCTGCGTGCGGCGTTTGTCGGCCACCAGCACGGCATCGGCGGTTTCCACGATGACGACGTTTTCCAGGCCGACGGTGGCGATCAGGCGGTTTTCAGAGAACAGCAGGCTGTTGCGTGTATCGACGGCCAGTGTTTCGCCGCTGCCGGTATTGCCGTGCGCGTCTTTCGGCAGAACGTCCCACAGAGCATCCCAGGCGCCCAGGTCGGACCAGCCGGCATCCAGCGGTACAACGCGCGCGGGCACACCCAGTTCGGGCTTGACGGGTAGTTTTTCCATGACCGCGTAGTCGATGGAGTCTGACGGACACGCGCCGAAGAGATCAGTATGCGGGCGAATGAAGTCCATGTCCGTCGTGCTTTGGGCCATGGATTGTTGGCATGCTTGCAGCATCGCGGGCTGGAGGGCAGCCATGGCTTTGAGCCACTGGTCGGCGCGCACCATGAACAGGCCGCTGTTCCACAAGTATTGGCCGCTGGCCAGGTATTGCTCGGCAAGCTGTGCAGATGGTTTTTCTGCAAAGCTTTGGATGGAGAATGCGCCTTTGTCGTCTGATGCGCCTTTCTGGATATAGCCATACCCGGTCTCTGGCCGGTCCGCGACGATTCCAAAAGTCACCATGGCGCCGCCCTGGGCCAGGGTCCACCCGATTTCTGCTGCCTGGTGCAATTGCTCAGGGCGGGTCATGACATGGTCGGCAGGCATGGCCAGCAGCACGGCATCGGGCTCGGCCACCAAGGCAGCCAGGGTCAGGGCGGGGGCCGTATTGCGGCCAACGGGCTCCAGCACCAGCTTGGCTCCACCAATGCCTTGTTCCTGCAGCTGTTGGGCTGCCAGAAAGCGGTGTTCTGCGTTGCACACCAGAATGGGGCCCGTTTGCTGGATGCCAGAATTCAGTCCATTCAGGCGCAACGCCGTGTTTTGCAGCATCGATTTGCCATCGGCGCTCAGGCTCAGAAACTGCTTGGGATAGTGTTCGCGCGAGAGAGGCCACAAACGGGTTCCACTGCCACCACACATGATGACCGGCGTAAGCTTTGACATTGGAATGACTTGCTGAAGTTGATGTAGTAAATGTTCAGGATTTTTCGCTGGCGGCTTGCTGGCTCTTGATATGTAGCAGCGCCAGGCTTTGATTGAGCCTGCGCACTTGTCGCTCGATCCGTGTGTTGACCATGTCCGCGTGCAGAGCCTTGATGAACAGCACGGCCACGGCACATACCAGCAGCAGCGTGGGCGAGTAGCGAATGCCCAGTTGGTCTGCCACCTGATCGAGCATGCGGGGCCATACGCCCAGCAATACAGCAAGCATTGCGAGCGCAAACCAGAACAAGCCCAGTCGCAAATAAAGGCGGTCACCACGGATCAGGTACAGGATGACTGCGGCAAAAAGCACGCCCAGTACCGTGGTAGTAATTTGATAAGTTGCCATTTCAGCCTTGATTCACAGCGACCGCACACGCTTGGCTGGCGCATGCCCCTATCTATGTGTGGTTGCCCTGCATGCTTTCCTTGCGGGAAACACGTGGTATTTTTACCCTGATGAAAAATGGCATCGAATATGCCCCAAGCGATTCTACTGTCTGGTGCGGGCAGCGGGGTATTGCCAAATGTCACTGTGACGGGGATAGGAAGTCACAGACCGACGGAAGGTATGGAGCGGGTATTGCCGCCAGCCGTCCAACCAATACCGCATAAATCCCCAGTGTTGGCTGCGCCCTCCCAAACCATGCCACACTCCCCGCCTATGTCTTCTTCCGAATGGGCCCGCAACGCTGTTTCCGCCTTTGACCGCATGGTGAATGCGGATGGTGGCTTTCGCTCGCGGCCTGGGCAGCGCTTGATGGCCGAGAAGGTGGCAGAGACTTTTGCCGCTGCGCAACTGGGCAAGCTGGAAGAGGGCGAAGAGCCGCAACGCGCCCTTGCGGTGATCCAGGCGGGCACTGGCGTGGGTAAATCGCTGGCGTATGCAGTGCCTGCCATTGCGATGGCGCTGGAGCGCGGCACGCGCGTGCTGATTTCGACGGCGACGGTGGCGCTGCAAGAGCAGTTGGTGAACAAGGATTTGCCCGCGCTGGCACAGCAGATGCCACAGCCCTTCAAATATGCGCTGGCCAAAGGGCGTGGGCGCTACGTATGCAAGCTCAAGCTGGAGCGTCTGGCGGGTGCGGCACAGGGTGATGCAGCCGATGGGGGCGAGCCCATCGACGACGATTTCTTCCCTGAAGAGGCGGCGCAGGCGCGTAATGCCCAGCGTAGCCCGCAGGAGCATGCGGCACGCCTGCAGTTCTACACCAGCATGGCCGATGCCCTGGCAACCCGGCGCTGGGATGGCGACCGCGATACCCTGGATACGCCGCCCGAGCCCGAAGTCTGGAGCCCGGTGGCTGCTGAAGGAGCCTCTTGCACCGGCAAGCACTGCCCCTTGTTTGGCAGTTGCACGTATTACGAACGCCGCAAGGAACTGGTGCAGGCGCAGGTGTTGGTGGCCAACCACGATCTGCTGCTGTCCTCGCTGGGCGCGCGGCTGCTGCCGGAGCTGGACAACTGTCTGCTGATCCTGGACGAGGCCCACCATCTGCCCGGTACCGCGTTGGACCAGTTTGCCTGCGAAATGAACCTGAGCCAGCTCACCTGGATCGACAAGCTCGCGAGCCGTGCGCAGCGCGTGGGGGCGCTGGTCGAGGTTTCGGAGATCGCCGACATTCCCCGCCATTCGTCGCAGTTGCGCCAACATCTGCAGGATATGGCGCGCCTGATCATGGACGAGTATGGTGAGGGTATGCGCCAGCAGCTGCAAGGTGGCAGCCGGGGCCCGGCGCGCGTGCGCCTGCCGCGCGGAGAGTTACCGCCCGCATTGGTAGAGCCATTGGCACAGGCAACGCACCACGCAGGGGCCTTTCTGGAGATACTGCAAGCCATTTCCAAGGCCCTGCGTGCCCAGATGCGCGATCAACCCGATGAAGCCAAACGCCTGTCCACCTTGTACGCGCAGGTGGGGACCTTGGCGCCGAGGTTGGAGGCCGTACACAACACCACACAGCTGTTGCTGCAGGATGCACCTGCGGGCAGCGTGCCTGCGGCCAAGTGGTTCACGCTGGATGTGGTGGGCGAGTTTGTCGCTATCAAAGCCTATGCCAGCCCGGTGATTCCCGGCTCGACCCTGCGTCACCATCTGTGGAGCCAGGTGCGCGGAGCGGTGCTCACGTCGGCCACGCTTACCAGCGGCGGCCAGTTTGATTTCTTTTTGCGCGAAGCGGGGTTGAACAACGATGCGGCGGTCAGCACGCTCGAAGTGGCCAGCCCCTTCAACTATGCCGAGCAGGGCAGTCTGGTGGTGACCGAGACCCAGGCAGACCCACGCACGCCCGCCCAATACACCAACGAAATGGTTGACGCCTTGCTGGAAGACCTGGCCCAGGTGCAGGCGGGGGGGCTTGTGCTGTTCACATCGCGCGAGCAGATGCGTCTGGCGGTCGATGCCCTGCCCACCGCCATGCGCCAGCATGTGCTGGTGCAGAACACCTTGCCCCGCAGCCAGTTGCTGCAGCAGCACCGCGAGCGTGTGGCTGCTGGCCTGCCATCGATCATCTTTGGCATGCAGAGCTTTGGCGAAGGGCTGGATCTGCCGGGGGCGCTGTGCGAATCACTGTTCATCACCAAGCTGCCGTTTGCCCCTCCTGACGACCCGGTGGACGAGGCGCGCGCCGAGTGGCTGAAGAACTCGGGTCGGGACCCTTTCAGTGAAATCGTGGTACCAGCCACCGCCATTCGCCTGGCGCAGTGGGTGGGCCGCGCCATCCGTACCGAGGCCGACCAGGCCCATGTGTATTGTTACGACAAGCGCCTGGTGCGCACCGGTTACGGCCAGCGTCTGCTGGCCAGTCTGCCACCGTTCACACTGCACCGCCGAATGGCTACGGCCTGAAAACCAGGTGAAGCGGGCCACGCGCAGCCCAAGCCTCAGTTTCAGTTGCAAAGCGCTGCCTGTCCGAGCTTTGATGCAATTAAAAGGCCATTGGCGTATGCTTTATAAGCGCCAATAGCTATATAAATGATAGCATTCAGGGGTGGCAAAGTATGGGCTGGGCCTATCGCTGGCGCAATTGCACGCCATCCAGTGTCGGGGCAGTCAACGGCGGCAGCGGCGAGGCCACCGGCTCCCCAAAACCGATGCCCTGGTTCCAGTTGGCCAGAAAGCCTTCGATTTCTTCCTGGCTCTGGCCGACAAAATTCCACCAGATCAGCACGCCGCCCTCGTAGGGCTCGCCGCCCAGCAGAATGAAGCGGCTGTTTGCGCCGCATTGCACATCTACCATGCTGCCGCCCTCGGGTAGATAGATCAGCTCGTTGGCGGGTGCTGTCTGACCGTTCACCTGCAGGTCGCCATACAGGCAAAGCACCCCGTATTCAAAATCGGTGCGCAAGGCCAGGGGGGCCGAAGTAGGCTGGCTGGCCTCCATGTCAACCGCTACCAGCGGGCTGTGTACCTCGGTCGGCGCGCGCTGGCCCTCCCACTCGCCAGCCAGAACCGTCATCTGCAGGCCTTGGCGGCTGAATTGGGGCAGCACCGGGTAATGCTGAAAGCGCGGGGGGATGAAGCGCTGGTCTTTGGGCAGGGCAATCCACAGCTGCACAGCGTGGAAATCGGGCTTGCCCAGGCTTTCCTCCGAGTGGGCGATGCCTTTGCCGGCCGTCATCAGGTTCACCTGGCCCGGGCGGATCGGTTGCTCGCTGCCCAGGCTGTCGCGGTGCAGCACTTCGCCTTCGATCATCCAGGTGAAGGTCTGCAGGCAGGTGTGCGGGTGCGGGCCCACTTGCATGCCGGGGCCTTCGTCAAAGTGCGAGGGGCCTGCATGGTCCAGAAAACACCAGGCGCCCACCATGCGGCGGGCGCGGTTGGGCAGTGCGCGCAACACCGGCACGCCTCCCACGTCGGCAACGCGGCCGGGGTAGCGGTTCAAGGGGGTGGAATCCATGGCGCTTCTCCTCGTCAGCGGGCCGGAACGAGCAGGCCGCGCTGCACGGCTGGGCGCTGCAGCCACTGGCTGAGCACGCGGCTTACTTCGGGGTACTGGCCCCAGCCGATCAGCTCTTCGGCGTTGTAGCGAACGATCATGTTGCGAATCCACGGGAAGATGGCCATGTCGGCAATCGTGTATTCGTTCCCTGCTACCCAATCTTTGCCTGCGAGGTGCTTGTCCAGCACGGTGAGCAGTCGTTTCGATTCGTTCACGTAGCGCATGAGTGGGCGCTTGTCCTCGAAATCCTTGCCGCCGTAGATGTTGAAGAAGCCCACCTGGCCAAACATGGGGCCGATGCCGCCCATCTGGAACATCAGCCACTGCAGCGTCGTGTAGCGCAGCCCCAGGTCCTGCGGCAGAAACTGGTTGTATTTTTCGGCCAGGTACACCAGGATGGCGCCTGACTCGAACAGTGCAATCGGCTCGCCGCCAGGGCCGTTGGGGTCGAGGATGGCTGGAATCTTGTTGTTGGGGAAGGTGCCGACGAACTCCGGCGTCAGCTGGTCATTGCTGTCAAAGCTGATGTGATGCACCTCATAGGGCACGCCCAGCTCTTCCAGCATGATCGACACCTTCACGCCGTTGGGCGTGGCCAGCGAATACAGTTGGAGCAGATCAGGCCGTGTGGCAGGCCATTTGCGGGTAATGCTGAAATCGTCCAGGGTAGGCATGCTGAGGTCTCCGTTCAGAGCGCGAGATGTGCGCAATGACCGCAGCATAAATCAATTGAATTCAGTTCGCAGCCTTGGACTTTTCGTCGAAATCGATGCGCAGGCCACCCTTGGTGACGGTGAACGAGGCCGGCAGGCGGTCGGCCTTGTCGAGTTTGGCCAGATCTTCGTCGCGCAGGGTGTGGACGATGACGTCATCCATGGCCTGTTCGGCCGCGCGCGGCGCGTAGGCCTGCAGCATGTTGGCCAGCCCGTCAGGCAGCCCGGTCATCATCAGCGAATTCACATGCACCTGCGTGGCGCGCAAGGTGTGGTCCCTGGGTTCGTAGCGCAGCGCAAAATCCAGGTCCATCGCGCCATCAAAGCTATGGGGCAGTACCTTGCCGTTGAGCTGCGCGGTCATTGTGGCGTTGATGCGATTGATCTCTGGCTTGAGCCCCAGGGCAGGCGCATTGACATTGAGAGTCACCAGTCCCAGCAGTGGATATTGACGTGGAAAAGCCTTGGCCACCATGGTTTGCAACTCATCCTGTGACAAGGTATAGCTGCGCGGGGCCAGAGAGCAGCCTGCAAGCCCGATGGTTATGCACAAAGTAGAGCAAAGAAGTAAGCGGCGACGCATGATGGAGCGATTCTAGATAGTTTGGAAAAGGAGGGCGGGCCTGGAAATGAAGTTTCGTCCTCCGTACCGATTTCTTTCGAGCGCATTCAGTCCGGGCAAGGGCATTCGTGCCGCTTGCGCGGGCCGCTTCGCATGCCAGGGGATCGCATTGTTGCGCAGCCTGCACAACATCGTTCCGCATGCGCATAAAGTGCTTGTTTTCATGGGGTAAATGCCCAGTAAACGGGCTTTGCGCGGTGCCGGGCGGTTGTAATTTCCGTGTAAGAATGTGCCGACTTTTTACCGCAGCAGTGCAAGGCGGGCGTGCGCTTGCCATGGCCTTTCTGCGCAGGCGCCTGTAACCGGTGCCAGAAAACGGGTGCCGCATTGGTGCCTCATACATCTTGAAGGCAGATATGAATTTCCCTCTGAACAAGCGCGCGCTGGCGCTGGCCGCTGGCGTGCTCATGGGTGCTGCAAACGCGCAGACGCTGACCATCGCCCTGGCTTCCGAGCCTACCGCGGCAGACCCTCACTACCACAAGATGACGACGAACGACTCGTTCTCGGCCCATGTCTATGACTCCCTGGTAGGGCGCACTGCCAATATGGAACTGGTGCCATCGCTGGCTCTCTCGTGGAAGAACCTGGACGACCTGACCTGGGAGTTCAAGCTGCGCAAGGACGTGAAGTTCTCCAACGGCGCGCCCTTTACTTCGCAGGATGTGCTGTTCACCATCTGCCGCACGCTGAACAACGAGACCAACGTGTCGCAGTCGTATATGGACACGACCAAGCTGATCACCGATGTGCAGACGCCCGATGACCTGACCGTCATCGTCAAGACGGCCGAGCCGGTGCCGTTGATCCCGGCCGAGTTTGCCCGCAATCTGCCCATCATCTCGAGCAGCATCGTCAAGCACGACAAGCTCAAGTTTGCTCCCAAGGAAGGCTGTGGCTACAAGGGCCCTTGGCCCACGGTGGCGGATTTCAACAGCGGCAAGATGGCAATCGGCACCGGTCCGTTCAAGCTCAAGTCGTATATCAAGGGCACAGGCATCACCCTGGAGCGCAACGACAGCTACTGGGGCACCAAGCCGCACTGGCAGACCGTGAAGATGGTATCCGTGCCCAATGCCGGCCCACGCCTGACGGGCCTCATGTCGGGCGACTACGACCTGATCGAAAACCCCGCCGCGCGCGACCTGGCACGCATCAAGGAAGACAAGAAGCTGGCTTTCGTGGCCACGCCTTCCACGCGCCTGGTGTTCTTTCAACCCGATGTTGGCCGCGACAAGTCGCCATTCGTGACCGCGCCGGACGGCAAGAACCCGCTGCAGGACCTGCGCGTGCGCAAGGCCATCAACATGGCGATTGACCGCAAGGCCATCGTGCAGCGTCTGATGGACGGCATGGCTACACCGGCCTACCAGTACATGCCCGATGGCATGTTCGGTGGCCTGGCCAAGGCGCCCGAGATCAAGTTCGATCCGGAGGGTGCCAAGAAGCTGCTGGCCGAATCGGGCTACCCCAACGGCTTCGAGCTGACGCTGTCGTCCACCAACGACCGCTACATGAACGACGCGCAGATTGCGCAGGCCGTGGCGCAGTACCTCACGCGCGTGGGTATCAAGACCAAGGTGGATGCCATGACGGCTTCGATCTATTTCCCCAAGCGTGCCAAGCGTGAATACAGCTTTGCCATGGGCGGCTGGCCTTCGGAGAACGGCGAGGCCTCGGGCCTGTTCCAGCTGTGGGTGGCATCGACCGATTCGCCCAAGGGCCTGGGCACCAGCAACTATGGCGGCTTCAGCAGTGCTGAATTCGACAAGATCTACATCCCTGCGGCCAAGACCGTGGATGCGGCCAAGCGCAAGCCCCTGCTGGAGCAGGCAACCAAGATTGCACTCGACAACGTGCCCCTGATTCCGCTGCACTTTGAAAGCAGCATCTGGGCATTCAAGAAGGGGCTGAGCTACGAAGGCCGCCGCGACCAGTACACGCTGGCAACTTCGGTCAAGCCTGCGAAGTAATCGCGGGCATTGCCAACGGATGGGACGGGTTGCGGAAGTCACCTATGGTGCTTTTGTTCCCTTCCCTTCAGTATTCGGATCAATCGCTATCGTCCACGTGCCGCAGAGCCGTGCTGTAGCTGGCTTTTAACCAAGGAGGAACGACCTGTGTCTATGAAGAAGATCTCTCGCCGCACTACCTTGTCGCTGGCAAGCCTTGCAGCACTGGCCCTGCCTGCTGGTATGGCTGCGGCTCAATCGCTCACCATTGGCCTCGCCTCCGAGCCGACGGCGGCTGATCCGCACTACCACAAGGTGACGACGAATGATTCGTTCTCGGCCCACATCTTCGAGTCGCTGATCAACCGCAATGCGAAGATGGAGCTGATTCCGGGCCTGGCGGAGTCGTGGAAGCCGGTGGATGACAACACCTGGGAGCTCAAGCTGCGCAAGGGCGTGAAGTTCTCCAACGGCGAGCCGTTCACATCGAAAGATGTGCTGTTCACCATCTGCCGTGTGCTGAACAACGAGACCAACGTATCGCGCTCGTACATGGAGCCGATGCAGAACTTCACCGATGTGCAGACGCCCGATGAGCACACCGTCATCATCAAAAGCGACAGGCCCATCCCCACCATGCCCAATGAGCTGGCGCGCTCGCTGCCCATCATCTGGAGCGGTATCGCCAAGTTCGACAAGCTCAAGTTCGCACCCAAAGAGGGTTGCGGCGTAACCTCGCCCTGGCCCACGGTGGCCGAGTTCAACACCGGCAGGCTGTCGATAGGTACAGGCCCGTACAAGCTCAAGTCCTACGTCAAGGGCACGGGCATCGAGATGGAGCGCAACGAAGGCTATTGGGGCGCCAAACCGCACTGGAAAACCGTGAAAATGGTACCCGTGCCCAATGCCGGCCCGCGCCTCACCGGCTTGATGTCGGGCGACTACGACGTGATCGAAAGCCCCGCTGCGCGCGATCTGCCGCGCATCAAGGAAAACAGCAAGCTCGACTTCGTGGCGACGCCGTCCACACGGCTCATCTTCTTTCAGCTGGATTCCGGCCGTGCGCAAAGCCCGTTTGTCAAAGCTGCAGATGGCAAGAACCCGCTGCAGGACCTGCGTGTTCGCCAGGCCATCAGCATGGCGATTGACCGCAAGGCCATCGTGCAGCGCCTGATGGACGGCATGGCCACGGTGGCCAACCAGTACATGCCTGCTGGCATGTTCGGCAGCCTCGACAAGCCCGCAGAAATCAAGTTCGACCCTGAAGCCGCCAAGAAGCTGCTGGCCGAGGCGGGCTATCCCAACGGTTTCGAGCTGACCCTGACGACCACCAATGACCGCTACATCAACGACGGCCAGATCGCTCAGGCCGTGGCGCAGTACCTGACCCGCATCGGCATCAAGACCACGGTCGATGCGCAGGCTGCGGCCATCTACTTTCCCAAGCGCGCCAAGCGCGAGTTCAGCTTTGCGATAGGCGGCTGGCCATCGGAAAACGGCGAGGCCTCGGGCCTGTTCCAGTACTGGGTTGCCTCCACGAACAAGGACCAGGGTTTGGGCACCAGCAACTACGGCGGCTTCAGCAATGCCGCGTTTGACAAGGTGTTTGTGCCAGCGATGGCGCTGATGGATTCCGCGCAGCGCAAGGCAGAGTACCAGAAGGCCACGCAGATTGCGCTCGACAACGTGCCGCTGATTCCGCTGCATTTCGAGAGCAGCATCTGGGCGTACAAGAAAGGATTGAGCTACGAGGGCCGACGCGACCAGTACACGCTGGCCATGTCGGTCAAACCGACCAAGTAAGGCCAGTGCACCGGGCAACTTGGCCTGGTGCATGGCATGCCCGCATGGGCCCCGGCGGCGGGGAATGCGGGCATTGTGATTTTTCATTGCCGGGCCGGCACCTAAATAGGGCAGCGACCTCACGGAGTGGGGAAGCACGGGGCTTTTGTTGAATAGGGACGCAACGTGATCGTCTATATCCTGCGCCGATTGGTGCAAAGTTTTCTGGTGCTGCTGGCGGTATCGCTGGTGGTGTTCATGGCAGTCTATGCCGTGGGCGACCCCATCGAACTGCTGGTGAGTGCCGAGGCCAGCGACGCTGACCGCGAGGCCATGATCAAGCGGCTGGGGCTGGATCTGCCGGTGTGGCTGCAGTACTGGAGCTTTCTGAGCCGTGCCTTCCACGGCGACCTGGGGACCTCGTTCGTGCATGGCATTCCGGCCATCGAGCTGATCGTGCAGCGTTTTCCTGCCACGTTCGAGCTGGTGTTGGTCGCCATCGGTCTGACCTGCCTGATCGGCATTCCGCTGGGGCTGGTGGCCGGGCTTTTCAATGACAAGCCGCTGGGCCGCAGCCTGATGGGCGGGTCGGTGCTGGGCTTTTCGCTGCCCAATTTCTGGCAGGGCATGATGCTGATATTGATGTTCGCCGTCTGGTTGCAATGGCTGCCATCGTCCGGCCGCGGCGACACGGTCAGTATTTTCGGGGTGCCGTTTTCTCTCTTCACCGCTGATGGCTGGCGCCATGTGATGCTGCCTGCCATCAATCTGGCACTGGGAAATATTGCCCTGGTGCTGCGCCTGACGGCGACCGGCGTGATGGAAGCCAAGACACAGGAGTACGTGAAGTTTGCGCGCGCCAAAGGCATCAGCGAGCGCCGAATCCTGACGCGCCACATTCTGCGCAACATTTTGATCCCGGTCGTGACCGTGATCGGCATGGAGTTCGGCACGTTGATTGCGTATTCGACCATCACCGAAACCGTGTTTGCATGGCCCGGCATGGGCAAGCTGCTGATCGACAGCATCTACAAGCTGGACCGCCCGGTGGTGGTGGCCTATGTGATGCTTGTGACCTTCATCTTCGTGATGATCAACCTGGTGGTAGACCTGCTGTATGCGGTGCTAGACCCCCGGGTGCAGCTGCAGGAGGCGCAATGATGCAGCCAAATAAGAACATGATGGAAATTGATAGCGCCCAGCGCGCACAGCCTTTGCAGGAAACGCCACAACGCTCTGCAATCCTGAAAAAGCTGCACAGCAAACCCACGGTGAAGGGCGCGGTGATTGCACTGGTGGTGCTGCTCGCCTTCGTGCTGCTGGCACCTTTTCTGTCGCCCCAGAATCCATACGATCTGGGTGCACTCGATCTGATGGATGGCCGCCTCAAGCCCATGTCCGAGGCAGCATCGGGCATGACCTACTGGCTGGGCACCGATGACCAGGGCCGTGACATGCTATCGGCGATTCTGCACGGCCTGCGCATCAGCCTGATGGTGGGGCTGAGCGCCGTGGTGCTCGCCACCATCATTGGCAGTCTCGTCGGGCTGGTTGCTGCCTACATGGGTGGCTGGGTTGATACCCTGCTGATGCGCATCGTCGACTTCATCCTGGGTTTTCCAACGATCCTGGTGGCGCTGGTGCTGCTGGCCATCATGGGGCGGGGTGTCGACAAGGTGGTGATCGCCATCGTGTTGGTGCAGTGGGCGCATTACGCACGCATCATGCGCGGCCGTGCGTTGCAGGAGCGCAAGAAGGAATACATTGAGGCGGCCAAGAACCTAGGCTTTCCGGCCTGGCGCATCATGACGCGCCATCTGCTGCCCAACTGCATGGGTCCGGTCATGGTGTTTGCCACCATCCAGATCGCCAACGCCATCGTGCTGGAGGCGACCCTGTCCTTCCTGGGGGTTGGCGTGCCCATCACCGAGCCATCGCTCGGCCTTCTGATTGCCAACGGCTTCCAGTACCTGATGTCTGGCGACTACTGGATCAGCATGTTCCCCGGCCTGGCGCTGCTGGCCCTCATCCTGTCGATCAATCTGATCGGCGACCGACTGCGTGAAGCTCTGGATCCGAGGAAGTAATGACTACCCCTTTGCTTGAAGTAAAGAACCTGCAGACGGTGTTCCACACCGAAGAAGGTGCCTGGCCTGCGGTCAGTGATATCCATATCAGCCTGCAGCCTGGCGAAATTCTTGGCCTCGTTGGAGAATCCGGGTCGGGTAAATCGGTGACTGGCTTTTCGATCTTCGGCATGATCGACGCGCCCGGTGAGGTAACGCAAGGCCAGGTGCTGTTCAAGGGCCAGGACCTGCGCGCACTCCCGCCAGAAGCCATGCGCAAACTGCGTGGCGACCGTGTCGCGATGATCTTTCAGGACCCGCTGATGACCCTGAACCCGGTGCTGCGCATCGAGGAGCAGATGCTCGAGGCGATTGATGCGCACCAGAAGCTGCCCAAGGCCGAGGCCATCCGGCGCTGCGTGGAGGCGCTGTCCATGGTCGGCATCCCTGCACCGGAGAAGCGCTTGCGCAGCTATCCGCATGAATTTTCAGGCGGTATGCGCCAGCGTGTGGCGATTGCCATTGCCATGCTCAACAAGCCCGATCTCATCATCTGCGACGAGCCGACCACGGCGCTGGATGTCACCATCCAAGGCCAGATCCTCTACCGTATGCAGAAAATCTGCCAGGAGCATGGTACGGCGCTGATCTGGATCACCCATGATCTGGGGGTGATAGCCGAACTGGCCGACCGTGTGGCCGTGATGTACGCAGGCCGCATTGTCGAGACCGGTGCCGTGGCCGAGGTGCTGGATGCGCCGCGCCATCCTTACACACAAGGCCTGCTCAGTTCGTTGCCGGCGCAGGCCACGCCTGGTGCACGCCTGTCGCAGATCAACGGCATGGCGCCCAGCCTGTCGGGTCGTGTGCCTGGCTGCGCCTTCGCACCGCGCTGTACCCGGGCCACGCCGCAGTGTGTGGCGGAGCAGCCCGCCGTCACCACCATTCCCGGCCGCGAATTCCGCTGCTTTGTTCCGCTGGAGGCGCACGCCGCATGACCGCGATGAATACCCCTGTGATTGAATTGCGCGATGTGCACAAGCGCTTTGTCAGCACGCCCGATCTGCTGCAGAAGATCGTCGGTGCGGTGGCCAGGCAGCCAGCGCAGACCCGCACTGTGCACGCCGTCAACGGCGTCAACCTGCAGATTGCCAAGGGCGAGGTGCTGGGCCTGGTCGGCGAATCGGGCTGCGGCAAATCGACCCTGGGCCGCGTGGTGGCGGGCCTGCACCCGGCAACCGAAGGGCAACTGCTCTACCAGGGCCAGGATGTGAGCGGGCTGGCCGGCAAGGACAGGTTGGCCTATACCCTGGGCGTGCAGATGGTGTTTCAGGATCCGCAGGCATCGCTGAACCCGCGCCAGAAACTGCACCAGATCCTGGGCGAGGCGTTGCATGTGCACAAGCTGGCGCCCAGCGGCGATGTGCCGGGCCGCGTTGATGCGGCACTCGCCGAAGTGGGCCTTGCCACGGAGTACCGCAACCGCCTGCCGCACCAGATATCCGGCGGCCAGCGTCAGCGTATCGGCATTGCCCGCGCGCTGATGGTGACGCCCGATTTTCTGGTGTGTGACGAGCCGGTGGCGGCACTCGACGTGTCCATCCAGGCACAGGTGATCAACCTGTTCATGGACCTGCGCGCGCAGCGAGGCCTGACCTACATGTTCATCAGCCACGATCTGGGGGTGGTACGCCACATCTCCGACCGTGTGGCCATCATGTACCTGGGCAAGATTGTGGAGATGGCACCGACCGCCGAGATATTTGGCAAGGCCCAACACCCCTATACCCAGGCCTTGCTGGCCGAGGTGCCCGATGTGGCACGGCGCAAGCGTTCCTTCGTGCCAATCAAGGGCGAGATCCCTTCGCCGCTGAATCCGCCTTCGGGCTGCACCTTCCACCCGCGCTGCCCACATGCGATGGAGCGCTGCAAGACCGAAGTGCCGGTGCTGCGAGAGACCGCGCCCGGCCACGTCACGGCCTGCCACCTGCAAGACCAGGCCTGAAAACAACCGAGAACCAGTGATGACGGACAGCCTGCAACATTTCAGCCAGCAACATGGCCGGTTTTCAATGCCCTGGAAGGCAGGCAGCGGCGCCTTGCACCTGCCTGTCGTTCTCAACTGCTATCGCCCGCCGGGTGTGGCGGCAGATGCGCCCGTCATACTGGTGCAGCACGGCGTGCTGCGCAATGGCGACGACTACCGCGACTTCTGGATGCCTGCAGCCGATCGCCATGGTCTGCAGATCATCGCACCGACCTTTGGCAACGAGCACTGGCCGGGCGTGGAGAGCTACAACAACGGCAGTGTCTGGACCGAAGACGCAGAGCTGCGCGATCGCGCCTACTGGTCGTACCAGGCGGTAGTCGTATTGGCGCAGCAGTTGCGCGATGCGGGCATCGTGGGCGGTCAGCCGCTCTACCTGTTTGGCCACTCTGCGGGCGGCCAGTTTGTGCATCGCCTCGTCAGCACTCTGGGGGCTGATGGATTTGCTGGCGTGGTGGCGGGCAATCCCGGCTGGTACACCTTGCCGAATGCGACACTCACTTTCCCGGAAGGGTTGGCCGGCATCGGGCTGGCGGCCGACGCGCTGGAACGCCTGCTGGCTACGCCGCTGGTCATTCTGGCAGGTGACCAGGATACCGATACCCTTGATCCCAATCTTCCCGCCGAGCCTGCAGCGCTGCGCCAGGGGCCGCACCGTTTTGCACGCGCCCGCCATTACTTTGCGGCAGGGCAGGCTGCGGCCGCGCAACTGGGCATGCCACTGGCATGGCAACTGCACGAAGTCGCTGGCATCGGCCACGACGGAGAGGCCATGAGCCATGTCTGCGCACACTGGTGGTTCGAGGGCCGCATGCCCGACGCTGCATGGCTCGCGCAATGGGCAGGCCGCACCACCGCCTGATAACACACCACAACACCAAGGACATCTACTATGCAAGCAACTACCCAACAATTGGTCGATGGCATCTCGGACTGGATGCGCTGCGAGTCTCCATCCAGCGACCCGGCTGCACTGGCGCGCATGGTGGAGATGATGCGGGCACAAGCCGCTGCTGCGGGTCTGCGTGCCACGGTGACTGAAACCTATGCGCAGGGCAAGCATGGCACGGGGCCGGCGCTGCCTTTGCTGCACATCACCAATCGTGCAGAAGGTGATACGCGTCAGGGGTTGTTGATTCTGGGCCACTCGGATACGGTGCATCCCATCGGTATGCTGGCGGACAACCCGATCCGCATCGAAGGCGACCGACTGTATGGGCCAGGCGGTTATGACATGAAGGCTGGCATCTACCTGGCGCTGACGGCACTGAGCGCTGCCGCTGCGCCCGGCAGCACGCCGCTGCCGGTCGATTTGCTGATCGTTCCCGATGAGGAAACCGGCAGCCACGCATCGCGCAAGCACATCGAGGCCTTTGCCAGCAACGCCAAATATTGCCTGGTGGCGGAACCTGCCCGCGCCAACGGTGGCCGTTGCGTGACTGCACGCAAGGGAACCGGCATGCTGCGCCTGGGCGTCAAGGGCCTGGCGTCGCACGCCGGGGTCGCGCATGAAAAGGGCCGAAGCGCCATCCGTGAAATGGCGCACCAGATTCTGGCGCTGGAAGCCATGACCGATTACCAACGCGGTGTTACCGTGAGCGTGGGCAAGGTGGAAGGCGGCACGGCCACCAACACCGTGCCTGCCTACTGCAAGTGCATTGTCGATTTCCGCTTGCCCGATCTGCAGGCCGCAGACGAACTGGTTGGCAAGATGCGTGCGCTGCGTCCGGTGGGTGAAGGGGTGTCGCTGGACATCGATGTGGAAGTGAACCGCCCGCCGATGGTGAAGGATGCCAAGGCCGAAGCACTGCTGGCGCGTGTGCAGCAGTCGGCCAAGGAAGCAGGCTTTGCACTGGAAGAAGCGCCGCCCACGGGCGGCGGCAGCGATGCCAATTTCACCTCGGCCATGGGCGTGCCATCGCTGGATGGGCTGGGTGCCGATGGCGATGGTGCACACACCGTGACCGAATACATTCTGGTTTCGACACTGGAGATGCGTGCCCGTTTCTGGCACCATCTGCTCACACACTTGGATTGAGGCTGTCGCTCCTGTCTTGCAGGAGCTCAATCCGATAAAAAATGGGCGCCACCAGCGCCCTTTTTTTGAGGCTTTGACCCGTCCTGAATTGGGTTGACACCTTTCTGAAGAACAGAAAGGAAAGTCAAATGGAACAGTGGGTTAAGAGAACGCAACGGGACTACACGCTGGCTTTTAAACTCGCAGTAGTCGATCAAGTAGAAAGAGGTGAGCTGACCTACCGGCAGGCCCATGAGCGGTACGGAATCCAGGGCGCCTCAACTGTACTGGTGTGGCTTCGCAAGCACGGACGGCAGGACTGGAAAGCTGCATCATCAAGGGGCAAAGGATTACAGAAGATGCCTGAATCGCCCAAGCTGCTGACTCCAGAGCAGCGCATCAAGGAGCTGGAAGTGCAACTGAAAGAAGCCCGCGAGAAAGCGGCCTTCTTTGAAGCGGTAGTGAACGTGCTCAAGCGCGACTACGGAGTCCAAGTCACAAAAAAGCCTGCGGGCAAGTCCTCACGCAAAAGCTCGTCAAAGGGTTAAGCGTCACGAGGGCTTGCCGCTACATGGGAATCAGCCGCCAAGCGCACTACAAGCGCCTGGTCTGCCAGCGTGCACGCAGCGAGCGGGACAAGGCGGTGGTGGAGTTGGCCAGTGAAGAGAGGCGCCATCAGCCACGCATTGGCACGCGCAAACTGCTGCACTTGCTCAAGCCGCCGCTTGAACAGGCGGGAATCCAGATCGGGCGCGATGCACTGTTCGTTGTCCTGCGCCAAGCACGCATGCTGGTGCTGCCACGGCATGCGTACCACAAGACCACCAATAGCCATCATCACTACCGCAGGCACCCCAATCTACTCAAGGAGGGCCCGACCAAAACAGTGGCAAGTGGTTGTGAGCAGCTATGGGTCGCTGACATCACGTATCTACCCACCAAGGAGAAGACTGCCTATCTGAGCCTGGTGACCGATGCCTACTCGCGCAAGATCGTGGGCTGGCACGTGCACGATAGTCTGGAGACCAAGCAGGTCAGCCAAGCGTTGAAGATGGCACTGCGTCAGCGGCGAACAGATCAGCCGCTCGTACACCACTCTGATAGAGGTGTTCAGTACTGCTCGGCTCAATACCAGCGCATCCATGCACGCCACCGCATCACCTGCTCCATGACCGATGGCTACGATTGCTACCAAAACGCTCTGGCTGAGCGGGTCAATGGAATCCTCAAGATGGAATACTTGTTGCAACGACCTGCCGATCTCTCGCAGGCCCGCACCATGGTGGGCGAATCGGTACGGCTGTACAACGAGCGCCGGCCGCACCTGTCCCTAAAATACAAAACGCCCGATGCAGTACATCGGGCGTCTCTCGCCAACCAGCTTGGGCTGGAGATTAGTCGCGAATAGGTGTCAACCTATGACAGGACGAGTCACTTATTGCAGGCTGTCGGCGTAGCGCGCTGCACTCTTCTGGCCGCCCAGGGTGATCCATGTGAGCAGCACGCCGCACAGTGCGCCGGTGGCCATGCCCACCACCATGGGCAGTGGCTTGCCATTGGAGAACACGCCGACCACCTGCATCGCAACAGCCCCCGTCAGCATCTGCAAGGTGCCCAGCAGGGCTGATGCGGTGCCTGCGATCTCGCCGTGCTCTTCCAGCGCCAGCACCGATGTGGTTGGAATCACCAGGCCCATCAAGGCACTGGAGATGAAGTACAGCACGATCAGTACGATCAGTTGATCGCCGCCCAGCAGGTAATAGGCCAGCAGGCTGGTCATCACCACACCGCATGCACTGGCGGCCACCTTGACCACGGGCACCAGCCCGAACCGTTTACCCAATGCGCCGGTGAACTGAGCGGCGCCAATGAAGGCAATCGCATTGAGCGCAAATGCCATGCTGTATTGCGTGGTGGAGAGCCCGTAGTGGTTGATCAGCACAAACGGCGAACCTGCCAGATAGACAAAAAAGCCTGCCATTGCACAGGAGCCGATGAATACCAGACCCAGGTAGTGCCAGTCGCGCAGCAAGAAACCGTAGGCCTGCAATACACCGCCAAGGCTGCTGTCCAGTCGGGCATCGGCGGGGCGCGTCTCAGGCAGGCCACGCACCATGGCAGCCAGGCCCAGAATGGCCGCTACCCCCACGACCCAGAACACCATGCGCCAGCCACCCACGGCGATGACACCGCTGCCCGCCAGCGGAGCGAGGATGGGGGACACGCTGAACACCAGCATCAGAAGCGACATCATGCGTGCCGCTTCATGCCCCGTATGCAGGTCGCGCACTACGGCACGCGGAATCGCCATGCCCGCTGCAGCGCCCATGCCCTGCACGAAGCGCAGCACCACCAAGGTGTGGATGTCCTGTGCCAGTGCGCAACCCACGCTTGCCAGCACGAAGATCGACAAACCCAGGTACAGCGGCCTCTTGCGCCCCCACATGTCGGCCAGGGTGCCAAACAGAGGCTGGCCTACGCCCAGTGCCAGAAAGAAGGCGGTGAGGCTGGCTTGTACGGCGCCAACAGGGGCATTCAGGCTCGCGCCAATCTGTGGCAGCGCGGGCAAATACATATCGATGGCAAAGGGCCCGATGGCTGAGAGCAGACCCAGAATGAAGACCAGGCGAAGCGAGATGGCGGAGGAGGACGAGCCGGAAGTTTCAGACATAGGAGCGGGATTGTCGCCGATACATGCGCGAGGCGTGTGTCAGCGAAATCCGCACCTCTGTAATGCCCTGATTTGCAGAAGGTGTTATGCGTTTGCCAGAGTGGCAAGGTGGCGTTGTGCAAATGCTTCGTACCACGCCAGGCATCCGGGATTGGCCATGGTTTCCGGATTCAGTACTTTGCCTGCTGGTTGGCCCAGCATCAATTTCTTGATGGGCAGTTCCAGTTTCTTACCAGTCAAGGTGCGTGGGATTTCTGCCACTTGCAAGATGGCATCGGGCACAAAGCGGGGCGAAAGGGCGGTGCGGATGGCCTGGCTGATGCTGGCCTTGACGGTGTCATCCAGTACGATGCCCTCGCGCAGCACGACAAACAGCGGCATATAGCTGTCCTTGCCCAGGTATTCCAGATCCACCACCATCGAGTCCTGCACTTGCGGTAGCGCTTCGACCGCGTTGTAGATTTCGCTGGTGCCCATGCGCAAGCCCTGGCGGTTGATGGTGGCATCGCTGCGGCCATAGATGATGCAGCTGCCATCGCTGTCCACCTGTATCCAGTCTCCGTGGCGCCAGATGCCGGGCCAGTGGTCGAAATAGCTGTCCAGATAGCGCCGCTTGCCGGGGTCGTTCCAGAAGTACAGTGGCATCGAAGGAATGGGCTGGACGCAGACCAGCTCACCCACCTCGTCCAGCACCGGTTGGCCCTGTTCGTTCCAGGCCTCGACGGCATGGCCGAGCCAGCGGCATTGCATGCGGCCCGGTGCCTGCGGCAACTCGCGGTTGCCGCCGATGAAGGCGCCGCAAAAATCGGTGCCGCCAGAGATGTTGCACCAGAACACTTCGCCAGCTCCGGCCGCCTGCAGCTGTGCACTGCCCCAGCGCTGCACTTCCGGCGCCAGCGGCGAGCCGGTGCTGCCCAGGGTGCGAACCTGCTGCAGTCCAGGAATGGCCGCAATATCCAGGCCTGCCTTCATGCAGTTGCTGTAGTAGGCGGCGCCTGCGCCGAAGATGGTCGTATGGTGTTTGGCGGCAAAACGCCACAGCACGCCCCAGTCGGGCTGGCTGCTGCTGCCAGCCGGGTGACCATCAAAAATGGTGATGGTGGTGCCAAACAACAGGCCGCTTGCCTGTATGTTCCACATCACCCAGCCCGTGGAGCTGTACCAGTGAAAGCGTTCGTTGCGGTTGTTGTCGCCATAGCTGGCGCCCAGGTCGTTGTGCAGCCCCGCCACATGCAGCGCGAGCAGAATACCGCCGGTGCCATGGACAATGGGCTTGGGCAGGCCTGTGGTGCCGCTGGAATAGACGATCCAGATCGGATGGTCAAAGGGTAGCCATTCAGGCTCGAAAGCGGCGATGGCCTGCGCATCTTGCGCAGTGGCCCATTGCCAGTCGTGGCTGTCAGGAACAGGTGCAGTTGTATAGGGCGTGGATATGACGATGCGCTGCTGCACCGATGGTAGCTCTGCCAGCAGCGATTGCACGACGGCGCTGCGATCGAGTGGCTTGCCGCCGTAGTACACGCCGTCCACGGCAATGAGCACCTTGGGCTCGATCTGCTTGAAGCGATCGACTACCGCAGCGACACCCATGTCGGGTGCGCACAGGCTCCATATGGCCCCAATGCTGGTGCATGCCAGCATGGCGACCACTGTTTCGGGAATATTGGGCATGTAAGCTGCCACGCGGTCGCCACGCACAACACCCAGCTTGCGCAGCGCGATGGCGACCGAAGCCACCTGGCGCTGCAATTCGGGCCAAGACATTTCACGCACTTCTCCACGCTCGTTGTCGCTCACGATGGCCGGCATGCCTGCAGCATCGGCCGCCTTTACATGCCGCAGCAACTGGCGCGGCAGGCTCACCTGCACGCCGCTGAACCATTGGGTGTCGGGCATTGCATCGCCGCTCAATACCTGCAGGTCTTTGGTGGGGGCTACTGGCGATTGCAACTGGTAGTAATCCCAGATGCTGCGCCAGAAATCAGCCAGATGTGAAACAGACCAGCGGTGCAGGTCTTCGTAGCTGTTGAAGCGCAGGCCATGTTGCTGGACGAGCCAGTCCTGGTACAGGCGAATCTGGGGCGTTAAAGCGTGGTCTAAGGCGTGGGTTGAGGCAGTCATGGCAGGTTGAGAAGAAGCTGTGCAGAGCCTACGCAAAGCGGCGGTGTGCCGCATGGGGGAAAGCACGGAAGCGCTGTCGCACGGGTAGCAGCTTGGTACCCATGCAAAGACATGACGGCGGTATGTCAACTTGGCAATAGGCGAGTGCCAGCATGGAATCTTCCACCGTAACAAAATAGCGCAGCCTTGCTGGAACTATTGCATTAGGCTCGGTTCTTATTGACCTCGCCCCCCACGTGTTGGCATCTCGGGGCAACGGCCGCATCTGCTCCCTGCAGTTGTTGGCCATTGTGACGGCCCTACTGGCCGGTTCACTCATCAGTCAGCTTTTCGGCGCCGTTGCGCGTTAAGCAACATAGGTTTGTAAACCCCAGACAAATTCTTCTGCAGGCTTTGCAGCGGCAGACATAGGTTATTTGGGTCTGGGCGTGCGGCATGGCTTCCTGGCATGCCGACGAAGTAGGGAGTGTGTCTGTTTTGTCTGTTTTGCGATTGAAATACAACCCTGCGCTGGATGGTTTGCGCGCGGTGGCGATTGTGTTGGTGTTTCTGTCCCATGCCCATGTGCCCATGTTTGATGGTGCGTTCTTTGGCGTGGATCTGTTTTTTGTGCTCAGCGGCTTTTTGATCACGTCGCTGTTGCTCAAGGAATTCCAACAAGCTGGTCGGTTGGATTACTGGCGCTTTTACAAGCGGCGGTTTCTGCGCCTGGCGCCTGCATTGTTGTTGTTCCTTGGCGCATATTGGGTATTTGCGCCGCTGATCTGGCCTGATCTGGAAGACATCAACCAGGATGTGGTGGTATCGGCGCTTTATCTGGCGGACTACGGTATCGCCTTTTTCGACAGTCCCAATACTCTGCTGCATATGTGGTCGCTCTCGGTGGAAGAGCATTTCTACCTGGTCTGGCCGCCTTTGCTGGCATTGTTGCTGACGCATACTGCGCGTAAGCAATTGTGGCGTCCTGTGTTCTTGCTTGTGGTGCTGATGTTTGTCTGGCGTGCCTATTGGGTGGCAAGGGGTCAGCAGTTCTACGAAATCTTCTTCCGTTTCGATACCCGTGCCACAGGCATGCTGCTGGGCAGTCTGCTGGCTGTGGTCTCGGTGCACCGCCCCGAATGGATGGATGCGCTGCACGCACGCCAGAAGTACCTGCTGTGGCTGCTGCCGGTGTTCCCTTTCATCATCATCGGCTATGCCTGGGATGATGCGGGTGCACTGCTATGGGGTTTTGCGTTGGCTGAGCTGACTGCAGTTGCAATCGTCATTGCGGTGAGCAAGCACAAAGGCGCGTTATATGACATGCTGAGCCTGCCTTTGCTGGTGTGGTTGGGCAAGATGTCATATGGCATCTATCTGTGGCACTACCCTGTAGTGCGGTTGTTGCGCGCGCATATGGATTGGGCCTGGGTGGTGGCACTGGGCTTGCCGCTGTCTGCCGCATTTGCAGCGCTATCGTTCTACACCGTGGAGCGCTGGGCTTTGCACCTGCGTGACCGTGTAGGGCGCGGTGCGCCTTCTGCGCACCCGGTTGCAACGCGCCAGGTAGCGCAGAGACGAACTGCCACCGTCTGAAATTGGTCTGCAACGCACCGATGGCGCAGTGCGATGTCTGTTTCAGGTGGATCGCCAATGGGCTGAACAAGGTAAGGTAGCCACGGACAGTTCAGGATGATTTCGACAAGCCGACCGCACGCAGGCGTGGTCGGCTTGTTTTCATTTCAGAATCTGAAAGCACGGAGCCCGCGCAGCGATGCCACAAAAGACCTAGCTGTTCAGTCCCGGCATTTGATGGATCGGATCTATCTTGAACCGTTCAGGTTCGGATGTCCACTGTTTGCAGATGAATTCGTAGGGTGTCAGGCCTTTGAGGGTCTTGAGCCTGCGGCCGAAGTTGTATGCATCGATGAAGTTGGCGAGGTGCTGCCGCAACTGCGCGTGATCGTCATAGTGGAAGCGCTTGACGGTGGCTTCCTTGATGGTCCGGTTCATTCGCTCGACCTGCCCATTGGTCCACGGATGCTTGACCTTTGTGAGGCGATGTTCGATACCGTGTTCCTCGCAGACTCGACCAAAGATGTGCTGGAAGGCGTACCGGTCTGAACTGCGGTTGGCAAACTGAATGCCGTTATCGGTGAGCACCGTATGGAGGGTGTACGGCACCGCTGCGATCACATTGCGCAAGAACTGCGCCGCAGTCATCTTGTCAGCCGAGGGATGGAGTTCGGTGAGTGCGAACTTGGACGTCCTGTCGATGGCCACGAAGAGATAGAGCTTGCCCTCGACTGTCTGCACTTCGGCGATGTCGACATGGAAGTAGCCAATGGGGTAGCTCTTGAACCGCTTCTTGGCTGGCTTATCGCCCTGCACCTCGGGCAGCCGCGAGATACCGTGCCGCTGCAAGCAGCGGTGCAGAGACGAGCGCGTCAGATGCGGGATAGTCGGCTGCAGCGCGTAGAGACAGTCGTCCAGCGGCAGCATGGTATGCCTGCGAAAGGCGACGATCGCTGCCTCATCCTCAACGGACAAAACGGTGGAGCGCGGCTGCCTGGGCCCTGTCGGCAGATCGGTGACCGAAGGCCGATTCTTCCACTTCGCCACCGTCTTCTGATTGATGCCATAGCGTGCAGAAAGCGCTCTCAGGCTCTCTTGACTATGTTGTATCGCTCGACGGATCGCCTCCGTCGTTGTGGCGCTGCCGTGCAGAACCTGGCCCATAGTGCTTCCTTCCATTCATGAGAGAAGATTGCACCATTAAAATCTGGGACCATACACCTAGCCTGCAGCGGCGAGTGAACCGATAGGGCAAGACCCGTGCAGGCATTGGCGAAGTCCTGTGAATGGGTTGTCACTGTCAACAATAATGCGTGTCCAAGTATTACATGATTTAAAAAATGCATTGAATTTAAAAATGTCATTGCCTGTGATTTTTGGTGCAAATTGCTGTGCTTTTAAAGAAAGATGAATATTTCACTGCGTGGAGAAAAGTATTGAAATTAATTTTTCGATAGATTTCTTTGAAGCCTGTATTTTTCTTATTAATGATTAATCTTTATATTTTTGCGTTTTGATTTATTAAATAAATTTAAGTACTCGATTCCCCAGGTGTAGGGTAGTGATCGTGAGGCTTCGTGTGCTACTTGCTAATATTTTGTAATTAGCTGGTTGGGAGTGTCTCGGGTGGATGGGTTGATCGAGTCAGCCGTGCATCAAACTGGTTGGTATCTATCTGCCCATTCTTGGAGCCTTGGTCCAAGAGGAGGCGATATGACTACCGCAGGAATGAAAGGGATCGCACGTTCGGTGATCCGTTGGCTCATCATGGCAACTGCATATGGCTGGGGGGCGATGGCATTCGCAGCCTCCTCCGGCACTGGTCAGGCCTATGGACTGGAAGCCTCGGCGAGTGTCCTGGCCATATTGCCTGGCCCTCCGCTGGTGGGTCTGGACACTCAGTTTGCCAATACGGGGCATGGGAGTGCACCTCCCGATTTCAGCAAGAGCGGATATATCGCCAATGTTGGAGTCAATGCCGCTGGCATTCTGAAGGTTGACACGGGGGTTCTCACTTCTTCAACGCAGAGTACTCTGACGCGCAACAGCGTGACCTCCATGTCTCAGGTCAACGGCCTGAATCTCTCCCTGCTCAATGTCTTGCTTGGTAACCAATCCTTGCTGAGCCTGGGAGCTGACACCATCACCACCACGGCGACCATGAGCTGTGAAAAGGGCAAGGTCGTTGCTTCGGGCCGAACAGACATCCTCAACGGCTCCGGGCCATTGGCTGGTCTGGGTGTGAATGTAAGCGCGAACGCGGATGTGAGTGTTCTTGGCATTGCCACAATTACGGTCAACGAACAGATCGTCAGTCCAACCAGCATCACCGTCAATGCTGTCCACGTCAGAATCAATTTGCTTGGCCTGATTTCTGCAGATGTGGTGATTGGTCACGCTGAAGCTTCGATGGCCGATTGTCAGTCCACGGTGACGCTCAATGACTTGCAAAACCCTGTGGCAGCCAATGACCTGCTTCCTGTCAGCGGCACCTGCAGCCCTGGAAGCAACGATCTCGCCATCACGACGCTTCCTTCTGGTGCCAGCTTGACGCTGCCCTGCCAGAGCGATGGGACCTACAGCGGCACGCTCAATGTATCGGCCCTGCCTGCGGGTGCCATCACCGTGACTGCTTCACAGACTCCTGCTGGCCCCAATAGCTCGGCCAGCAAGAGCACGGTGAAGAACCCGCCTTCAAACCCTGGCGCGCCTACGGTCTCGGTCACGGCACCTGCCATCACTCTGGGCAATCAGACTTCATATGGGGTGTCAGGCACTTGTTCTGCCGAGGGGCAGCCGGTGACTGTCAGCATTGGCGGCATTCCTGCCTCGGCTACCTGTACCGGCGGCAACTGGTCGGTGTCCGGGGTCAATGTGAGTGGCTTGCCTGATGGCACCATCACGGTGACGGCCTCGCAAACCGTCAACAACCAAGTGGGACAAGGCTCGACTACGACGAACAAGAGCACGGTCTCGAATCCGGGTGACACTCCGGTGGTCACGGTCAGCAATGCTGCGGTGATCAACGCGGCCAACCAGGGTTCTTATGGCGTTTCGGGCACCTGCTCGGCCAATGGACAACCCGTTGTCGTGACCATCGGCAATGTGGCAGCGCAGGCCACTTGCAGCGGTGGTGCATGGTCGGTCTCTGGCGTCAATGTCACTGCCCTGGGCGATGGTGCCGTCACGGTTACTGCCTCGCAGACGGTCAACAACCAGACAGGTTCCGGCACACGCTCGACGTCCAAGGACGCAACGCCTCCAACGGTGGCAGTCACCTCGGCGCCTGCAATCACCGCTGCCAACCAGGCATCCTACGGCGTGTCAGGCACCTGCACGGAGAGCGGCTCGGCCGTCTCGGTCAGCATTGGCAGCATCACCGTGGTGCCATCACCCGTGTGCAATGGCGGTGCATGGTCTGCCGCTGGCGTGGACGTAGGCGGCTTGCCTGCGGGGCCGGTCACGGTCACTGCGTCGCAGACCGATGCTGCGGGCAATACCGGCACGGGCGCACTCACCACCACCAAGAATGCAGCTGCATCGGCAGTGTCGGTGACGGCCGCGCCCCCCATCAACGCATCCAACCAGTCGTCCTACGGTGGCGTCACGGGTACCTGCTCGGCCGGAAATGGGGCTGTGACGGTGGCCATCGGCAGCCTGACTACCACGGCCGCATGCGATGGCGGCAATTGGTCGGTGTCGGGTATCACGGTCAGCAGTCTGCCTGATGGCGTTGTGACGATCACTGCATCGCAGACCATCAACGGCACTGTCGTCAGCGGTACGCGCACCACGGTCAAGGATGTGACACCACCTTCGGTCTCGATCACGACAGCACCTACGATCGACGGAACCAACCAGTCGTCCTACGGTGTTTCGGGAACCTGCACGTCGTCTGACGGAGCCGTGACCGTGAGCGTTGGCAATGTAGTGGCTTCGGCACCTTGCACGAACGGCACATGGACGATCACTGGCATCAAGGTGGGCGGCTTGCCTGCAGGTGCGGTGACTGTCACAGCGTCGCAGACCGACGCCGCCGGCAATACCGCCACTGACACGCGCCAAGTGTCCAAGACCTCGCCAGCCGATGGCTCGGGGGTTGATACAGGTGCTGGCAATCCCCAGGGCGGTAACTGGGTGATCACTGCAGAGCTCAATGGCAAACCTGGCCGAGGCATGGGCATCGATGTGCAGGATGGCAAGTTCGTGATGCAGGTGTACAACTACACCTCCACTGGCGCGCCAACATTCCACATCGCCATCGGCGTCATGGACGGCAACAAGGTGGTTGCGCCACTGACCTCCTACCAGGGCGGCCGTTTCTTCGGCAGTGGTCCACTTGACGGGCAGGAGGCAGGCAATGCAGGCAATGTAGAGGTGACCTTCACCAGCCGCACCACGGGCACCATCAAGTTCCCCGGTGAAGCTGCCAAGGCCATGCAGCGCTTCGACTACGAAGGCACGCCTGCAGGCACTTTTGCCGACCCTGCATATGTAGATCGCTGGGCCATGGTGGAACTGGACCAGAACAGCCAGCCTGTCAGAACCTGGTGGGCCGACATCGGCTCGGGTGAGCAGGTGGGCCTGAACTACAACTGGACGCTTTCTCCAGCCCCCTGGCCCTATGCCGCCAGCACCAAGCTCACGATGCATGGCTTTGATGGTGCGCTGAGCACGCCATTCTTCGCCACCTGCGACTATGGCGGCGCCGACCGCATCTTCAACTGCTCGGGCAGTTCAGTGCAGCCAGGCGGGCTGGTGTCCGTGACCATGCAGCGCAGCGTGGACCAGGTGGTTGGCACCGTTCAGTTCGGTACGGGAGAAAAGCACCGGCTCATCGGTGCGCGCATCACGCGCTCCGCGTATACGACCGCTGGAGGCAAAACCGCGCTGACCACCTACTTCCGGCCAGACTATGCACCCGAGGCAGGCACCTGGATCGTGAGCAACGAAATCACGGGCAAACCAGGCCGCGGTCTGGCGGTGGATCTGCAAAAGCCCACCAACAGCCAGGATCACACCCTGTTCATCTCGGTCTATGACTATGAAAACCAAGGCAGCGCCACGTTCCACAGTGTGCTGGGCACGCATGAGCCGTCCACGATCCCCGCTGCCAATAGGCCTGACATTCCGCTCAACCAGTACAAAGGTGGGCGTTATTTCGGCAGCGGCGATCTGGTCGCAAGCTACCAGGGCAACGCAGGCAATGCGGAGAACATCAAGTTCACCTCGTCGTCCACGGGAACCATCCAGTTCCCCAATGAGGAAACGGTACAGATCGAGCGCTTCTACTTCGGTATCGACAAGAACAGCATCGATTCCCTGGTGGGTTCGTGGGTGGTGCTGGCGCACAGCGGGGCCATGAAGAGCCGGATCTTCAACTTCGTGCCCTATACCGGCGATTCGGTCATTGACCGTGCGAGCGGTTATGTCTGTACCAGGAACCAGCTGCGAGGTTTCAACTTCCGCTGCGCGCCTGCACAGGTGGGGGTGGACACCCCGGTCATCCGTTTCTCCACCGGGTTCTACGCTGCCTCCCGAGGTATCGAAGGCGATGGCGGAGCCGACCCGGACACCACGCCAGAGCTGATGGTGATGCGCATCACCGACGCCGATGGGCAGCCGGTGCAGGGAGGCGCCATGCTCCCTGAAGACGACCGATAGCAGGGTGGGCCGGGCGATTGCCACAGCCCGACTTCTCGCCAAATCCGCCTCAGCAAACTTCGGCCCCATGCCTACGGCATGAGGGCCGAAGTGGTTTTGTATCTGCAGCCAGACAGCATTTGGTGGCGCCAAGGTATAACCCATGCATGCCAAATCCTTCTTTCTCCCATCACGACAGGCCTGCCCCGACAGGCGCTGACGACGTACTGCAGTTCTGGCTCGGCACCGCGCGCCCGGACAATGCACAGGCGCTGCAGCAGCGCCAGCAATGGTTCACCAAGTCCGACGCCTTCGATGCCGAGATGCGGCAGCGCTTTGGTGCTGCCGTGCAGGCGGCGCTGGATGGGCAATTGGACGGCTGGGCCACGGAGCCTTGGGGCCGGCTGGCGCTGATCCTGTTGCTCGACCAGTTCACTCGCAATATCCACCGTGGCACACCCCAGGCATTCGCAGGTGACCGGCGGGCGCTGGAACTGGCGCTGGGCGCCATCGAGTCGGGCGAGGACCTGCATCTGCCCGAGGTGCTGCGCATCTTCGTCTACCTGCCGCTGGAGCATGCGGAAGACCCTGCCATGCAGCGGCGCAGCGTGCTGGCCTTTGCCGCGTTGGCAAAGGCAGCAGGTGTTGACACCGATCTAGTGCAGTTTCTGCAGGGCACGCTGGACTATGCCTGGCGCCACCAGGAGGTGATTGCACGCTTTGGCCGCTTTCCGCACCGCAATGCAGTGCTGGGGCGGACCAGCACGCCCGATGAGCTGTTCTATCTGTCCCAGCCCGGCGCAGGTTTCTGAATCAGAAGGGCACGCACAGTCGGTCTTGTCTCACAGACAGCGATAGGGTGGCGGGCTATGTTCGATAGGTGCCGTGCTTGAAAACACCCACTGGTTTTCAAGCGAATCCAATCCCATGGAGGAACCTACGATGCCACAAACCAAGAAAATCACACTCACCCTGGACCAGGCCCGACTCGACGCAGCCAAGAAAAGTCTGAATGAGGGTGCGGTGCTCCCCGATGCCTCACCCTACCGCGAAGACATCATCAAACTGCTCAACGATGCGCTGGCGACCGAGCTGGTCTGCGTGCTGCGTTACAAGCGCCACCATTTCACGGCGACGGGTCTGGAATCCCCCGCCGTGGCGGACGAGTTTCTCGTGCACGCCAATGAAGAGCAATCGCATGCCGACCGGATCTGCACGCGCATCGTGCAACTGGGCGGCGAACCCGACCTGAACCCCGACACCCTCACCAACCGCAGCCACGCCGATTACAACGAGCAGCTGGATCTGCATGCGATGATTCGCTCCAACCTGGTGGCCGAGCGTGTGGCCATCGAGGCCTACACGCAGATGATCGATCTGATCGGCGACAAGGATCACACCACGCGCCGATTGATCGAGCAGATTCTGGAGCAGGAGCAGGAACACGCCGATGAACTGTCGGACTGGATGAACAAGGCCCGCTGATGCCTTGCACGGCTGCTCGCAACAGCAGCCGTGCGGTAATGACCGGAGAGGAAAGCCCACACCATGACCATCCCCGAAGACATCCAAAAGAAGGCCAGGCACATTCTGTACCTGCTGGTGAGCGAGCAAAGCCTGCGTGCAGGCGAAGGACTCGACCCCCAGGTGCTCCAGCACGACCTGGACCGTCACCAGTTCAGCGCGAAGGACCAGCAGCAGGCGCTGGCCTATGCACGGGAGCAAGGCTGGCTGCAGACAGGGCCCAATGGTGAGGTGCAACTGACGGAAAAGGGATTTGCCCTGGACTGACTGGTTTTGCAGATTCCGGCTGCCAGCGCTCACCAGTAGTACGCATCAACTATTATTTTGATAGCGATCGGTATCACCGCTGCTGCTGCCGCTGACGATACGCAATGCCGCCAATTGCCGGTGTGCTTGGCTGCTCCAATCGGGTGGCAATTGGTGCTTGGCCTGCAGGTAGTGATGGGTGTAGACATCCAGATAGGCCTCGAGCGTCTGCGCAGCACGCAGGTCGCCGGCCAGATCCAGACACAGCGCAGCCACCTCAGCGGTGCAGAAGTGGTCGTCTCTTTTGGAGCGACGCAGCTGGTAGCGAGAAATCTGGTCCGGGTGGAGGCTGAGCACGGGGAAGCCGTCGAGCCGAGGGCTTTTGCGGAACATCTTGCGGGCTTCCGGCCAGGTGGCGTCGAGCAGGATGAACAGTGGCCTTTTGCCAAAATTTGCCGCTGGCGCACGCCCGGTGTGCGCTAGTCCGTCAAAATTCATAGCATCTGACGGTTTGGGCACCGTCCGCACGACACGGCTGGCGGGCTGCACGAACTCTTCGGGAAAGACGACATAAGGCTGCCACTGCGGATCGCTCAGCAGTGCGGTCAATGCGGGGTTCTCTTCCGTGCGCGACCAACCGAATGCATGGGTCTCGGCCACCACGTCGGCGATCAGCCACCCGGTGTTGCTGGGCTTGAGCGGCTCGGCATCATGCATCAGAAGGCACACGCCCGCATGGGTGGGCTGGGTGGGGCGCAGCGCGCAGATGCAATGGCTGGGGCGCAGCCTGCATCCTTCACACCGTTCTCCCTTGGGGCCGCCACGTGCCAGAAACGGCCGCGTACTGCGCGACTGGCGTTCGGTACGCAGGCGCGATACGGCGTGGGGGAGGACGGCGGGGTGGGGGGCAGGGGCAGAAGACACGGCCGCTATTGTCGTCGCCCTTTGCAGCCCAGGAAATTCAAGCGGCTTTGGCGTGGCCAAAGAGGCCTGGCCGCGACGGGGTGCTGGGCAGTCTGGTCTGCTTGGGGGCAGATTTCTCAGTCGCTCAGCGCTTCCAGCGCGAACAGTGGCACCTCGGCACGGCGGCTCAGCCATACGCCACCGCCGAGCTCGGTAAAGCCCTGGGCCAGCCCGCGCCGGTACAAGGCGGCGCGGTGGCGGAACAGGCGCGGATCGGTGAGCGTGTCGTCGATGATGTCGCGTTCATAGTCTTCGCGGGCCACGGCTTCCACATACAGGGCGCCGCAGGACAGGCGCCCCAGATTGTCCAGCGCCAGCTTCAGATCGGTGGGGCTCAGGTACGGCAGCACGCCCTGGCAGATGACCAGGTCAAACGGCTCGCCCTCGGCGGGCTGGTAGTCGACGACGGAGCCGCGCTCCCAACCATAGCGCTGGCACAGATATTCGCTCAGTTCCACACCGTGGTAGCTGGCAGAGGGAAAGTGCTCCGCAATCGCATCACGCCACAGGCCGATTCCGCAGCCCACATCGAGCACACGGCGTACCGGCACCCGCACATATTGCAGGTAACTGCAGACAAAGGCGCCCAGACGCGCGGCATGGGCCGGATCGACGACACTGGTTTTCTTGTCGAAATAAAAGCGCTGGTAATACGCCTCGTCAAACCATCCCTTGTCCGCTGATTGCACCATCGTCCTTTGCTGCTGAGCGCTGCCGGGCGGAGCGCTGAGCGGGCAGTATGGCGCAGATGGCGATACTGGCGGCGCGCTGCGGTATTTCTTGCGAAACCATGGCGGTCTGTGCTGGCACAGGAGCTACCCGGCAGTAAAAAACGGGCGTTACCGCCCGTCCTGTCTGGAAAGATTGCTATCGAAAGACAGGCAAATCACTCCTTGGGTTTGCGATGTGCCAGGCACAGCTTGTTGCCGTCCGGATCGCGCAGATAGGCCAGATACAGGGCGCCAGGCCCTTCGCCGCGCCAGCCGGGCGGGTCTTCGCAGGTCACACCGCCGTTGGCAAGGCCTGCGGCGTGCGCGGCATTCACTTGCTCGGGGCTGGTGGCGGCAAAACCTGTGGTGCTGCCATTGCCAAAGGTGGCTGGTTGGCCGTTGATGGGGGTGCCGACGCCAAACGTGCCGCCATTGCCGCGCCAGAAATAGCGGTTCTTGTTGGCATTGCCAGGCGGCACGCCCAGTACGCCCAGAAAGGCGTCGTAGAACTGGCGGGATTTTTCCAGATCGCTGGCGCCCAGCATGATGTGGTTGAACATGGTTGTCTCCAGTGGGGGATGCAATAGTGCAGCGGCCACTATAACGAGAAAGGGGTTGCGTGCCGCGTTATGCGCGTGACAATTGCTGTGGGCGGTTTCTGGGGTATGAAGACAATAATTTGATAGCTGACAGTGCTTTATTGGTGGGCGCTGGATGCTGTTTTCATAAATATTTCATGGAGCGGGCAACCGGGTGCGCGCATGCCCCTGTTGCGCAGTCGCCCGTGTGGGGCGGCCTGCACAGCCATCTGCGCTTGTCGCTATAGTCGATGCAGCTTGCAACCATTGCCCGCTCTACGGCATATGGATGGACAAGGAGCGCAAGTGCGCGGTGTACCGAACTATGAACCTCCAGAAAATTCTTGGCCCGCAGGCATCTTCGCACCTGCGGTTGATTGGCATGGCTTTGCTGTGGGGGGCGTCGTGGCCCGCCGGGCGCATGGTGGCGCAGCACATGCCGCCGCTGGCCGCATCGGGCCTGCGCTTTGTGCTCGCGGCCTTGGTGCTGCTGCCATGGATGTACATGGCAGGGGGGATGGGCCAGCTCAAGACCTGGTCGGCCCGGCGGTGGCTGGGCATGGCTGCAGCAGCCGCGACGGGGGTGTTTGGCTACGCCGCATTCTTTCTGAGTGGCTTGCAACACCTGCCAGCGAGCAAGGCGGCCCTGGTGATCACCCTCAACCCGGTGGTCACCTTGCTGCTGGCAGCGTGGATTTTCAAGGAACGGCTCAATCGCATCATTGGTCTGGGTATGCTGGTGGCCGCCATGGGCGCGGCGCTCGTCATATCGCACGGCAATCCGCTGCAACTGCTCAGCTCCGGCGTAGGCGTGGGAGAGTTGATGATTCTGGGCTGCGTGGTGTGCTGGGTGAGCTATACCCTGATCGGCCGGGCCATCCTGACCGGGGTGGATGCGCTCTCGACCACGGCAGTCACCTCCACCATGGGGGCGATCATGCTGCTGCTGGCCAGCCTGGTGGTGGAAGGCCCGCAAGGCATGGCTGGCGTTGTGCATGCGGGGAGCACGGCATGGGGCGCTCTGTTGTTTCTTGCCTGGGGCTCCACGGCCCTGGCCTATGCCTGGTATTTTGATGGTGTCAAGGCGCTGGGTGCGGGCGCCGCGTCAGGCTACATCACCCTGGTGCCGGTGATCGGTGTCATCTGCTCGGCCCTGTGGCTGGGTGAGCAGGTCGATGCATCCATGCTCGTGGGTGGCGCCTTGGCGGTGGCTGGCACGGCGGTGATGAACTGGGGGCGCCGCCAGCCCGCGCCTCTGGCCGGAGCAGCGCGCGCAGGCTGAATGAGCTGGCGCGGTGCATGGTCGGTCATTGCGACGGAGGCTCCAGAACTGCGCATTCCTCTTCCACCCGCGCCCAAGGCTTGCTCTGGAACTCCTGCGCAGCGTAGTCCATGAATGCCTGTACCCGCGCCGGGCGGGTGCGGCTGGGCGGAGTCACGATGCTGAGCGAGAGCACATCGGCCTCCCAGCCAGGCAGCGTGGTCTGCAAACGGCCATCGCTCAGCTCCTGCCACACCAGAAAAGAGGGCTGCAAGGCCAGGCCCATGCCCGCCAGCAAGGCGGGCTGCAGCGCCTCGGCATTGTTCACCTGCAGCTGAAAAGGGATCGCCTGGGTATATTCACCATGCTCTGCGTGGCGAAAGCGCCAGGTTTTTCCATAGTGCGCGAGGCTGTATTGCAGGCCCTTGTGCTGCGCCAGCTCGCTGGGGTGGCTGGGATGGCCATGGCGTTTGAAGTATTCAGGAGCGCCCACCAGCAGGATCGGCACCTGGCACAACCGGCGCGCGATCAGGCTGGAGTCGCCGAGATTGGCAATCCGCAATGCCAGATCGAACCGGTCGCGGACCAGATCCTCCTGTTCGTCGGCAAACTGAAGGTGCAACTCCACATCGGGGTACATCTGCATGAACCGGGGCAGGACCGGTGCCAGCCGCGTGATGCCGAATGACATCGGCGCTGCAATGCGCAACTGCCCTCGCAGGCTCGCCGAACGGTCGGTGATATCGGCTTCGACGGCTTCTCCCTCCTGCAGGATGCGCGATGCCCGCTCCAGGGCGCCCGCTCCGGCGTCGGTCAGCGTGATGCGCCGTGAGGTTCGGTGAAACAGGCTGGTCTTGATCCGCCCTTCGAGGCGGGAGATGGCTTTGGACACCGTGGCCTGTGACAAGGCCAACTCTGTTGCGGTGCGGGCGAATGACCCTGTTTCCGCAACCTTGGCAAAGATCGCCCACGCTTCCAGATCTGGCAATTTGTTCATGGCATCGGCCGCTCGGCACATTGAAACACCCCTGCAATATGCCAGTACCAGCCGGGTTTGTGGATGTCAAAAATGGAAAGGGTGGAATTCCATTCCTTGGCTTCTCAACACCATGTCTGGCTTCTAGACTGCCCTTGCACTGAATCCGGAATCTCCGGTTCCTGCCTCCCAATTCAGCCCTTCAGCATTTGAAAGCGGTCACCATGTCCAGAACCAACCTTCTCGAAATCCTGACACCGGCCAACAGCCAGATCATCTTCATCGACCAGCAGCCCCAGATGGCCTTTGGCGTGCAGTCCATCGACCGCCAGGTACTCAAGAACAATGTCGTAGGCCTGGCCAAGGCGGCCAAGGTCTTTGGCGTTCCGGCCACGATCACGACGGTGGAGACCGAGAGCTTCTCTGGCCACACCTATCCCGAGCTGCTGGGGGTGTTTCCCGAGCACCAGATTCTGGAGCGCACCTCGATGAACTCCTGGGACGACCAGAACGTACGCGATGCACTGGCAGCGGGCGCTGCCCAGGGCCGCAAGAAAGTGGTGGTTTCGGGACTGTGGACCGAAGTGTGCAACACCACGTTTGCCCTGTCGTGCCTGCACGATACCGACTATGAAATCTACATGGTGGCCGATGCCTCGGGCGGCACATCGCTGGATGCGCACAACTACGCCATGGACCGCATGGTGCAGGCCGGTGTGGTGCCCGTGACCTGGCAGCAGGTACTGCTGGAATGGCAGCGTGACTGGGCACGCCGCGGCACCTACGATGCGGTGATGGACATCGTGCGTGAGCATTCGGGCGCCTACGGCATGGGCGTGGACTACGCCTACACCATGGTGCACAAGGCGCCCGAGCGCGCGCAGCACGGCGAGCGCGTGGGCCCCAACCCGGCCAAGGCCTGACCGTATCCGCAGCAGTCCGAACAGGCACGATGCCATGAAGCTCTATGCACTATCGCTGGGCGCCGGCCTTCTGGTCGGCGTGGTCTACAGTTTGCTTCAGGTGCGCTCGCCAGCGCCCCCTTTGGTGGCCCTGGTGGGGCTGCTGGGCATTCTGGTGGGGGAGCAGGCCATTCCTGTAGGCAAGCAACTGCTGCGTGGTACGGCTTTCGGCGCGGCCTGCCAACAGACGCAGGCCACCGAGCATGTGCTGGGGCAGTTGCCCGGGCGGCAAGCTGCGCCTGGGCAGGCGGCAGAAACCAAACCCGGCGACCCGCAAGCCTGAGCCCGCAGCGGGCCCGCCGAGCGCGGCGCCGCTCGGACATTTCAGAGAGGTAGACACATGACTTCCCGCCGAAACATTCTGAGCGCTGCAACATCTCTGGCATTGGGCGGCTTATGGGGCCGCCCAGCTGACGCCGCCGACCAACAAGGAGCTTCCACCATGTCCGACACCCATCCCGATGCCATTTTCTTCAATGGCCGGATCACCACACTGGACCGTAGCAAGCCCCTGGCCAGCGCCGTGGCGGTCAAGGCCGGTCGTTTTGTTGCGGTAGGCGATGACCAGGAGATTCTGGCCCTGGCGGGCGACAATACCCGGCGCGTGGACTTGAAGCGCAGGAGCGTGCTGCCCGGCCTGTTCGACAACCACACCCATGTCGTGCGCGGTGGCCTGAACTACAACCTGGAGCTGCGCTGGGATGGCGTGCGCTCGCTGGCCGATGCGCTGGACATGCTCAAGCGCCAAGTGGCCGTTACCCCGGCGCCGCAGTGGGTGCGCGTGGTGGGTGGCTTTACCGAGCACCAGTTTGTTGAAAAGCGCCTGCCCACATTGCAGGAGATCAATGCGATTGCCCCCGACACACCGGTGTTTCTGCTGCACCTGTACGACCGCGCGCTGCTCAACGGTGCTGCACTGCGTGCGGTGGGCTACACCAAGAACACCCCGGCGCCGCCCGGTGGCGAGATCGTGCATGACGCTGCAGGCAACCCCAGCGGCCTGCTGCTGGCCAAGCCCAACGCCACCATTCTTTATGCCACGCTGGCCAAGGGCCCCAAGTTGCCGCTCGACTACCAGGTCAACTCCACGCGCCACTTCATGCGCGAGCTCAACCGCCTGGGCGTGACTGGTGTGATCGACGCGGGTGGTGGCTTTCAGAACTACCCGGAGGATTACGAGGTCATCCAGAAGCTGGCCGATGCGGGGCAGATCACAGTGCGGCTGGCCTACAACCTCTTCACGCAAAAGCCCAAGGAAGAGAAGGCCGACTTTCTCAAATGGACCTCCTCGGTCAAATACAAGCAGGGCGACGATTATTTCCGCCACAACGGTGCGGGCGAAATGCTGGTGTATTCGGCGGCCGATTTCGAAGACTTTCGCCAGCCGCGCCCCGACATGCCCGCCAATATGGAGGGTGACCTCGAAGAAGTGGTGCGCGTGCTGGTGCAGAACCGCTGGCCCTGGCGTCTGCATGCAACCTATGACGAAACCATCACCCGCGCGCTTGATGTGTTCGAGAAAGTCCACCGCGACACGCCGCTGACCGGCATCCACTGGTTCTTCGATCATGCCGAGACCATCTCCGACCGATCCATCGACCGCATCGCTGCGCTGGGCGGTGGCATTGCCGTGCAGCACCGCATGGCTTACCAGGGCGAATACTTCATCGAGCGCTACGGCGCGCGCGCCGCCGAAGCCACGCCACCTGTCAAGCGCATGCTGGAAAAGGGCGTCAAGGTCTCCGCAGGCACCGACGCCACGCGTGTGGCATCGTACAACCCCTGGGTGTCGCTGTCGTGGATGGTGACGGGCAAGACGCTGGGCGGCATGCAGCTGTACCCGCAGCGCAATCTGCTGGACCGTGAGACGGCCCTGCGCATGTGGACCGAGAACGTCGCCTGGTTCAGCAACGAGGAAGGCAGGCGTGGCCGCATCTCGGCAGGCCAGTTGGCCGACTTCATCGTTCCCAGCAAGGACTTCTTCCAGGTGCCGGAGGACGAAATATCGTTCCTCACTTCGCACCTGACCGTCGTCGGAGGCCGTGTGGTCTATGGCGAGAGCGATTTTGCTGCGCTGGACGATAATCCGCTGCCCCCGGCCATGCCGGATTGGTCGCCCACGCGCACCTTCAAGGGCTATGGTGCCTGGGGTGAGCCCGAGGGCGCTGGCAGAAACTCGCTGAACCCGGCCCGCTACCACAATATGGCTGCTGCCTGCGGTTGCGGTACCCATTGTGGTCTGCATGGCCACAGCCATGCCGATGCCTGGGCCTCCAGCGTGCCGTCGTCTGACCCCAAGAGCTTCTTTGGCGCGCTGGGGTGTTCATGCTGGATGGTTTGAGAGGGGACGGGATGACACGCCTGCGTCTTGAAGGCCGCCTGGCTGCGATGGCGCGTCCGGTCTTTGGCAGCACAGCCCTGCGCTGGTTGGCGTACCTGGCTCTGTGTGCGGCGTATCTGCAGGGCGGGCTGGTCAAGCTCAGCGATTTTCCCGCCGCCATGGCGGAGATGGCGCATTTCGGGCTGGCGCCCGCGCCCGTATTCGCAGGGCTCGTGATAGCGCTGGAGCTGGGTGCTTCGGCGTTGATTCTCATCGGGCGGCTGCGCTGGCTGGGCGCGCTGGCCTTGGGTGGCTTCACGCTGCTGGCCACCTTGCTGGCACTGCGGTTCTGGGAGTTGCCCCCGGGTCAGGAGCGATTCATGGCTGCCAATTCGTTTTCCGAGCATCTGGGCCTGGTGGGCGGTTTTCTGCTGGTGGCCTGGCTGGATCTGCGAGAAAAGGAGGCCGCATGATGGATGCCGACGGCACATCGCCTGTTGCGGCGCCGGGTCTTTGGGTGCAATGCCGCGCGCCTGTGCTGCTCACGATTGTGGGCGGCGCCATCGACACGATCGGTTTCATCGCGCTGCTGGGCTTCTTCACCGCCCATGTGACCGGCAATCTGGTGCTGGCTGGGGCGGCATTTGTCAAAGGCGGGGCAGGCCTGTGGATCAAGCTGGGAGCGATCCCGCTGTTCATTGCCACGGTCATGCTCACCAAGATGTGGATAGACCGCTGCAGCCGGTCGCCCCGGCCTCACCGAACCCTGGGCTGGCTGTTTGTGGCAGAGGCCGTATTTCTCATCGGCTTCATGGCTGCCGGCCTGCAGCTGGAGCCATTCCGCAACCCGGATGCCGCTGCGTTGGCGCTGACCGGAGGGCTGGGCCTGATCGCACTGGCCATACGCAACACGGCCAGCAAGACGCTGATCAAGCACATCAGCCCGAGCACCATGATGACGGGCAACACCACGCAGTTCGGCATCGACCTGTCCAACTATGTGCGCCAGCCCGGCCGCGCGCAGGGCCAGGCTTTGCTCAGGAGCGGCAGCATCGTGGGGGGCTTTGTGCTGGGCGCCTTTCTGGGCGCGGTGCTATACCACCACCTGGGTTTCTGGAGTGTGCTGCCTTTCATGCTGACCGTGCTGTACCTGGCCAGCCTGGCCTTTCGCCAGCAGCCCCTCTGACGGACGGAGCATCGCCATGAACAAAGGCCGGCTTGAATCCTTCAGCGACGGCGTCATCTCGGTGAGCCTGACGCTGATGCTCTACCAGATCCAGCTGCCTGCCGAATTCACCTGGGTCGGCCTGTGGAAGGAAGCGCACAACTTCTTTGGCTATGTGCTCAGTTTCATCTACGTCGGTATCTACTGGAACAACCACCACCACCTTTTCCTGGTGGTGCGTGGCATCAATGGCCGCATCATGTGGGCCAACCTGAACCTGCTGTTCTGGCTCACCATGATTCCGCTCACGACCACCTGGGCTGGAAAATCGGGGTTGCTGGCGCTGCCCACGGCGCTCTACGCTGCAGTACTGTTCATGTGCGCGCTCTCGTACTGGGGGCTGGAGCGTGTCATCATCGTCTCGGAAGGCAAGGATTCCGTGCTTGCCAACACCCTCGGAAAGGACCTGAAGGGCAAGATATCCCTTCCGGTGTACGCTCTGGCCATCGTCGTCAGCTTCTACAGCACCATGGCTGCGTTTTCCATTTTCACTGCGATGGCTGCGCTCTGGTTCCTGCCTGATTCGCGGATCGAGAGATACCTGGCCCGGCAAGACGGCCAGCAGCCTTGAACTCCACCCTCGTCAGGATTGCCCATGCCAGAAGCCGCTACCACTCCCGCTCCCTTGAGCCATCTGTTGGGCTTCAACGCCGGTTATGTGGATACGGCGGGGTTTCTGGCGCTCAATGGCCTGTTTGCGGCGCATGTGACAGGCAACTTCGTAACACTCGGCGCGGCGCTGATCCACGGCAGCGCAGGTGCGGTCTCCAAGCTGCTGGCGCTGCCTGTCTTCTGCGCCGCGGTGGTGCTGACGCGTCTGGCCAGCAACGCAATGGTGGCGCGGCAAAAGGCACCCATGCGCCGCCTGGTTGCGGCCCAGGTGCTGCTGCTGGCACTGGCGGCGGCACTGATGCTGGCTTTTGGCCCCTTTGCCGACAGCGACGCGCTGCCCGCATTTGCCGCTGGCATGCTGATGGTGTGCGCGATGGCGGTGCAGAATGCCATGCAACGCATGCATCTGGCCCAATTGCCGCCGTCAACCTTGATGACAGGCAATACCACCCAGGTCATGATCGATCTGGCGGACCTGTTCAAGGGCCTGCAAGGTGAGGGGCGCAAGGCGGCCACCGGTCGCCTGCGCAAGATGCTCCCCGCCATCGCCAGCTTTGCCGTGGGTTGCGCGCTGGCGGCTCTGGCCTACGTCGCCCTGGGCATGTGGTGTTTTGTGTTGCCTCCGGTGGTTGCGGCGCTGACGTTGCGCTGGACGCCGAAGGCGGGGTAAATTGCTATCGCGATAGGAGCGTAAGCGGTCTGCAGCTGCGCGACACGCATGATTTCAAGGCTTGTCCGAGCCTTTGAATGCCACCGCCTGCGTACGCCCGCCCTTTTTGCGCACCACGACGGTATTGGCCATCTTGTCATGCCAGCCCTGCTTGCGTGGGTCGAATGCCACCCAGATCAACCCCAGCCCCAGAGGGATGGTGGATACGAAGTAGCCCAGGTAGCGGAGCACCGACTGGCCTACCGTCATTGCTTCGCCCGTGTCCGCATCCACGATTTCAGCGCCGATCAGCATCTTGCCCGGCGTGGCCCGCAGCTTGTGCCACAGCCAGATGCAGGCGACTGCCGGCAGCACCCAGCTGATCAGCATATCGGCTGGGCCCTGCACCCATCCATCGGCAAAGAAGTACTCCCACCCGTACACCGCCACCAGCGCCGGGGTGATGATCAGCATCAACACCACCGTGTCGATCAGCGCCGCGCCTACGCGCGCCCAGAAACCCACATACTCCAGATCATTGCCGTCCATGCTGGCTGCTCCATTTGCGTTGCACCATCATAGAACCTGTGGGTAAAGCGCAGGTAACGCAGCTGCAGCGTCTCCATGGCAAGATGCACGCTTCTTTCACTGCTGCGCACGCTCATGGCTCCAACCGATTCCAGCCCCCGCATGGCCCCCGATATGTGGGCGTTCGAAGCACTCTACGCCCAGCCCCCGCAGTTGGATGGCGAGACCCTGCGCGCCGCGCTGGCCGAGCGCCTGGGTGAGGTCGAGCTGGTGTCGAGTGGCGACACCATCCTGCTGGCGCTGCGTGACTACACCGTTGATTACAGCGACAAAAAGGGCGTGCCCAGCGAGATCGCCATCATCCGTGCCGATCAGCCACTGGATGCCGCCGAGTACGCCAGCGCACTGGAGCAGACCTGGGATTGGCCCGAGAAGGAGGCGGCGCTTGCGCAGTGCCAGCACTGCGTGCTGGTGAGCGAGTTCATGGGCCGGGGGCTGGGTACAGAGGAACGCCTGGAGATTCTGCAGGCTGTCATGCATGTGCTGATCGGCAACGGCGGTATCACCGCCATCAGCCAGACCAATGCGGGCTGCCTGCTCGATCCGCAGCGCTACCTGCAGGCCCATGCGGATGGCTTCCTTTACTACGGCGTGCTCAATGTGCGTTTCTTCAACATCAGCAACCGCCCCGGCGAGATGCTGATGGATACGCTGGGTGCCACCGCCTTTGGCGTGCCCGATGTGCAACTGCACTTTCAGACCCTGGAGCCGGCCGAGGTCTCCCGGTTTCTGTTCAATACCGGCGTGTACCTCATCCAGCACGGCGATGTCATCCAGGACGGTCACACGCTCACCAGCATAGACGGGCAGCACAAATGGCCGTGCCAGCATGAGGACGCATTGGCAGCACCAGAGCGGGTGGTGGTGGATGTGCGGGCTGGGGACAGGCTGCCGACGAAGGATTGACCCTGTCATGCAGTCTCAGCACGAACAGGCAAGCCCGTCAACGGCTCCCACGCCGGAAATTAGTCATGAGCAGCGCTTGTGCACTTTGGTGCAGTCTTCCGAAACGCTGATGGCCGCATTGAGGGCAATACGCTCCCTGGGATTGCATTCCTGGTGCCTGGGTGCGGGCATCATCAGGGCAATGGTGTGGGACCACCTGCATGGATATCACGAGCCTTCAAGCGTGCCGGACGCAGATGTTGCCTTTTTCGACGCGCTCGCCCCGCACGGCCTTGATGTCCAGCTTGCGCAGCAACTGAGCGCCTTGCTCCCGGGCTTCAGGTGGGAGGTGGTCAACCAGGCACAGGTGCATACCTGGTATCCCACGGTTTTCGGGCAGGAGGTGGCACCATTGACCTCTTTGGTGGACGGTCTTGCCACATGGCCGGAAACGGCGACCTGTGTGGGCGTCTACCTGGATCTGGATGATGGCCTGCATGTCGTCGCTCCCTTCGGCCTGAGCGATCTGTTCGAGATGCGACTCCGCCACAATCCGCGCAGGGTGCCTTTTGAGGCATTCATGCACCGTGTCCGGTCCAAGCGTTTTTTGGAGAGATGGCCGAAACTGACCCTCTGCAACACATGAGCCGCTCTGCTGTCACCCATCATTCCTGGGTATGCGATAGCCATCTTTACAAATTGCCTCTTGAAATTCCTTTTTATAAGATATATCTTAGATGCATCTTAATGAGGAATTTCTTCCATGCCACATCCACACCATCACTTTCACCACGACCACCATCTGTGCAGCCCGCGCGGACGACATGGCGATGAGGGCGGGCCGGGCCGCGGCCATCACCATGGCCCGCGCGGTCACGGGCCCGACGCCGAGCGCCATCTGGCGCACAAGCGCGAGCGCATGTTCGAAGCCGGGGGCCTCAAGCTGCTGGCGCTGCACCTGATCGGCCAGCAACCGAGCCATGGCTATGACGTGATTCGCGCAGTGGGCGAGCTGGTCGGCGGCGATTACCAGCCGAGCCCCGGCACCATCTACCCCACGCTGAGCTATCTGGTGGACATGGGCCACGCCACAGCCAGCGAATCCGCAGGCGGGCGCAAGCGCTACACCATTACCCCGGAAGGCGAGCAGGCCCTGACCGAGCAGGCGGATGCGCTGCAATTGCTGCTGGCACGTCTGGCCCGAGGCAAGGACCGCGATGCCCGCCAGCGCCCCCCGCAACTGGTGCGCGCCATCGAGAACTTCAAGATGGCCCTGCGGCTGAAGATGGCGGGTGACGGCGAGACGGCGCTGTCTGCTGCGCAGGTGGACAGGATTGCCGCGCTGCTTGATGAGGTGGCGCTGAAGATCGAAAAGGTCTGAACGCTGAATGGCCCCCATTTGCAGTGCCTTTTTGACAGGGCTGCCTGAAAAACGCCGATTGGGGTTTATGGGTAAGCGGATGATGCTACTGAAAACATAGCCAACACAGACGCGCGGAATGCGCAAAGGTGGATGCGCACTGACGCGAACAGCTGCCAGCCTGCGTTATGCTGGAGCAGGTGTGCTCTGCACCCTTTTACCGCAACAAATAAGCAGATCGATATGCAGCGACGTCAATTGGTAGCAAGCGGCCTGGCCGCTGGTTTTGCAGCAGCAACGGGCCTGGGGTTGGCCGGTTGCGCCCACAGGGTGGCCGCCCATCCCAAGGCGGACAAGGCCCTGGCAAGCGCATTGGCCGGTATTGAAAAACAAAGCGGCGGGCGCATGGGCATCTATGTGTACGACGCCGTCACGGGCGGCGAGGCTGGCTGGCGTGCGCGCGAGCGTTTCCCGATGTGCTCCACCTTCAAGACCCTGCTGGCGGCCCATGTGCTGCATCTGGCGCAGGACGGACAGGTGGATCTGGGCCGACAGGTGGCTATCGCGCAGACCGATCTGGTGACTTACTCGCCGGTGACCGAAAAGTACGCTGGTCAGCCTGGTGGCATGACGGTGCTGGAATTGTGTGAAGCCGTGGTCGTGCTGAGCGACAACACCGCCGCCAACCTGATTCTGGGTGCCACTGGCGGCCCTGCCGCGCTGACCGCCTGGCTGCGCAGGGAGGTGAGCGACAAGACCACGCGCCTGGACCGCACCGAGCCCAGCCTGAACACCGCCGAGCCGGGCGATGAGCGCGATACCACCACGCCGCAGGCCATGAACCGCACATGGCAGGCGCTGCTCCTGGGCGATGTGCTCAAGGGCTATGGCCGCGCCATGCTGCAGCAGTGGCTGATCGACAGCCGCACCGGCGACAAGCGCGTGCGTGCCGGCCTGCCTGCGGACTGGAAGGCGGGAGGAAAAACCGGCTCGGGAGCGCACGCCACCTTTGGCGACACTCTGATCGTCTGGCCCAATGCGCGGTCTGAAGGCCTGATCATTTCCGCCTATCTGACCGGGGGGACGCAGAACTTTGCACAGGGCGATGCGGTGCTGGCCCAGGCGGGAGCCGCGATTGGACAGTGGTACCAGCAGATACAGAACGAGAACGGCTGATTTCTAGCGGCCAATGGCGGCGCCATGGCGCATCAGACATGGTTGCCCGGCTTTTTCCGGCCCCCTGGCACCAATGCTATGAATGCGTCTTTCCCATAAAAAACGCCACCTGTATCTGCACAGGCGGCGTTTTTTCATGGGCTTTCAGCGATTCAGCGCTCGGCCCGGCGGCGCTGGCGCCATGCAAAGCCACCTACCAGCGAAGTGAGTAGTACCAAGGCGGCCGGATGCAAGGCCGGCACAGGTGCAGGCTGTGCAGCACCGCCTGCCTGCCACGTCATGGTTGCCGTGCGCACCTGCAGTGCCTTGGCACGGGCAGACTTGATCTCACTGTCGGCAGTTGCGGTGATGGTGTCCACACCTGCCACGGTGCTGGTGTAGCAGAGTTTGGCAGCACCTGCGCTGTCCGTCGTGAAGCTGCTGCTTTGCGTGTTCACCCCGCTGACCACAAGCGTCACCGCCTGATTGGGGACAGGCTGGTTGTTCGTATCGGTCAAGGTCGCCGTAAAACACTGGGTGATATTGACTGGGCTGGTGAGCGCGATGGGCGAGAGATTCAGCGTCTGTGACAGGGGCGTTACCGTCCACGCTGCCGTGGAGGTCTGCTTGAGCGGGCCGCTGGTTGCCGATACCGTGTCATTGCCCGCATTGGCTCCGCCATAGCAAAGCTGGGCCTCGCCCGCCGCGTTGGTGGTTGCCGAGCTTTGCTGGGGGTTGACGCCTGCAACGTCGAAGGCGATGGCCATGTTGGCCAGAGGCTGGCTGGCGGCATCGACCAGCGTGGCGACAAAACACTGCTGGGTATTGATCGGGTTGCTGGCGGTTGCAGGTGTCAGGGTCAGCGTTGCGTCGCTGGCGCTTTGCAGCCATTTCACATTGGTCGTCGCAGATTTTCCGCCAGCAGACAGCACCAGGGTATCGGTGCCTGCCATGCTGCTGGAGTAGCAGAACGGTGCTTTGCCCGAGGCGTCGGTAAAAATGCTGGAAATCTGCGGGTTGACTCCGGAGAGTGTGACATCCACCTTCACGCTGTCCAGGGGGGCGTCCGACATATCGGTGACGAGGGCGTTGATGCAGTACTGCTCGTTCACCCAGCGGGTGGCGTCTTCTGCGGGAGACAGCTTGATCTCCTTGATATTGGAGATCTTTGCCAGACCCAGGCCACCCACATAGCCATATGAGTCATAGCTGGTAAAGCCATAGATGGTAACGCCGACGCCGACAGGTGAGCTGATGTGGTATGAGCCAGGGATCACGTTTTTGTTGACATAGAAGAAATCACCCTGGGGGCTCAGAATGAAGTCTGTCTTGGGAATCAGCACTCCATCCAGCGATACATCCACGGGTTGTTGCGTGGCCGGGTCGATAGGGCTGACGATGCCGAGGTAATTCTCGGTAAAGCGGGGCGAGGCAGGATCGGCATCCGCTGTCGCCAGGGTGTAGTCATTGATGTAGAGGCCCGCTGGAGGCACCAGCATCATGAATGGGTCTCCCGTGGGGTTGGTGGGATCAAAATCCTTGCTGTTGGCATACTGGATGACCGACGTGGGTTTGCTGGTCTGGATGGAAAGCGCTTCCGTGCTGTTGAGCTCGTGAAACGCCCCAGCACCAATGGTGGCAACCACAACTCCGTTGACCGTGATGGTCGTATCTGCCTGGTCCGCCAGGACGCGGTATCTTGCCCCGCCCGACCGGCTGGCGAGGGGCGCCATGAAAAAGCTCGTGCCCCATGATGTCGTGGGAATCATCTGCTCCGTCAACATATCGCAGGCCGAATACGATGTCGGAATATTGACGCAGGTGGCACCCGACAGGACTGCAATCGGCAAGTTCGACGTGACAGAGCTGCCAGTCAGGTCATTTGCCGAGAGGATCTGGTACGTCTCTCCCCGATTGAGGGTGATATTAATGGGGGTGTTGGCAGGGTTGGCGAGCACCGCTGCCGTGGGAGTGATTGTGATGGTGCTGCCGTCTTGGGTGGCAACAATGGCCGTTGACGACTGGTAGCCCGGTGTCGGAATGTAGCTTGCCACGCGGTACGAGTTGCCAAGCGCAGCAGTCGGCAGGGAGAGGAAGGCGTCAGTGGTAAAGGGCTGGTTGTTGAGCCCGTACAGGCTGATCTCCTTGTCGGAGCTGACATGGATGCCCTTCTTCTCGATCACCATGTTGGTGGTGAGTTGGCTTGAGGGTGGCGCCTGTACCCGCAGCACCTGGTTGGGGGTGGTAGTGAACGGCTGGCTCGTTCCGGTTTCCAGAAATTCAATCGTCCCGGTAGCTGCCTCTGTGCTCGAAATGAACAGATCCAGCGACTGAACCGTGGTGTTGTAGTTCTGGGTGAAAGTCGCGTAAAAGTCTGTGCCTTTTGAGGTGAGATTCTGTGCCCAGGCGATGGGCGTACAGGCAAGCGCCACTGCGGCAAGGCCAATTGAGCATGCCTTTCTCAAAGTTCTCTTGACGTCCATGTGTTCCTCCATCGAAACCCCGCCCGAGATCCAGGAGGCAGAGTTCGTGTTTTTGATTTGAAAAATTGATCAACATTGAAAGATTAGTAATAAATGGTGATTTAATCAATAGATTATCTATTTGATAGATAAATACTATCTTTATAGGTGTGACTTCTCGGAGGGGATGGGTGCGGGCAAAGCTGCGCAGGGTTCGGTGAACCCCTTGCTTGCTTTGCAAATGAAAACGCCGGCCTGCAAAGCGCAGCCGGCGTCGGGTGCTATGAATTCAGGAAAGGGCTATTCCAGATACATCTGTGCCAGCCGGGCCTGCGCCTTGGCGTCCACACCCAGCACCTGGCTTACATAGGAGGGCACGCTGCCGTACTGCTGCAAGACCGGGTCAAGTGCGGCAGTCAGAAAGGGCTCCTGCACTTTCCACAACACATTGAGCACTTCTTCGGGGATGTGGCTAGCCGCGGCGCGGGCTTCTGCGGGGCGGTGGTAGTACTGGTTGGTCAGCAGGTAGTCGTGCACCACCACATCGCGCGGCACACCCAGGGTCATCAGCAGCAAGGTGGCGGCCCAGCCGGTGCGATCCTTGCCTGCGGTGCAGTGGAAAACCAGCGGCTTGTCACTTGCCAGAAGCATCTGGAAAAACTGCGCAAACTGGCCAGCGTTGTCGTGGATGAAACTGCGGTAGGTGTCTTGCATCAGCTCGATGGTGTGCGCCGCGCTCAGGTTCTCGCCCTGCTGCAGTAGCGTGAAGGCGCGCTGCACGACAGTCGGTTCGATGGCCAGCGAATGGTGCAGCAGGCCGTCGATGCGGTAGTTGTCGATGGTTTGCTCACGCTGGCCGCGAAAATCGGCACTGCGGGCCACGCCCAGCTGTTGCAGCAAGGTGCGCTGCGATTCTGTCGTCAGGTGCGCCAGATGGTCGGAGCGAAACAGGGTGCGCCAGCGTACCTTTCCGCCATCAAGGCCCTGGTAGCCGCCCAGGTCGCGGAAATTGGTGGTGCCTGCCAGCGGCAGGTGGCGTTCGGGAAGTGTGGTGGCCTGTGGTTGCGGCGCCACCGCCGCGTTCATCGTATCCATGCAAGGGTTATAGCCCACTCTCGTGACACAGCTGTCGTGCAGGTGATTGGTAGGGGCAAATCGAAGACCTTGCCGGCACACCATAGCGCGCTGTGGGTGGCCGCTTTTGTCGCTATTGCGACCTGGGCTGGGGTAGTGCGTGGCAACATCGGCGCCATCTGACTGCAAGGCGCCGATATGGACTTTTCTCTCTCTCCCCAACTGCAAGCGCTGCGCGACAAGACGCGCCAGTTCATCGCCGAGCAGGTGATTCCGCTCGAAAATGACGAGCGCCAGTCGAGCCACGGCCCAAGCGAGGCACTGCGGCGCGAGCTGGTGGGCCGCGCGCGTGCTGCAGGCCTGCTCACTCCCCATGCATCCAAGGCGCTGGGCGGCCTGGGCCTGAGCCATGTCGAAAAGGCGGTGGTGTTTGAGGAAGCTGGCTACTCATGGCTCGGCCCTACGGCCCTCAATATCCACGCGCCCGATGAAGGCAATATTCATCTGATGGAGGAGGTGGCCACCCCCGCGCAGAAAGAACGCTGGCTGCGCCCGCAGGTGGCGGGTGAACTGCGTTCCTGCTTTGCCATGACCGAGCCCGCGCCTGGCGCCGGATCGGACCCGGCGGCGCTGGCCACCACGGCGGTGCGCGATGGTGACGATTACCTGATCAGCGGCCACAAATGGTTCATTACCGGCGCGGAAGGCGCCGACTACGCCATCATCATGGCGCGCACCGAAGACGGCGGCGCCACCATGTTCCTCTCAGACATGAACCGCCCCGAGATTGTGCTGGAGCGCAGCATGGATGCGATGGACGCGTGCTTTACCGGCGGCCATGGCGTGCTGCGCTTTGACGGGCTGCGCGTGCCAGCGGGCGACATCCTGGGCGAGGTGGGCAAGGGCTTTCGCTACGCGCAGATTCGGCTGGCGCCCGCGCGCCTCACACACTGCATGCGCTGGCTGGGTCAGGCCCGCCGCGCGCAGGACGTCGCCCTGGCCTACACGCGCCGCCGCGCCGCCTTCGGCAAGCCGTTGGCATCGCACGAAGGCGTGGGTTTCATGCTGGCAGACAACGACATGGACCTGCATACCGCGCGATTGCACATCTGGCACACCGCGTGGCTGCTGGACCAGGGCGAGCAGGGCAACTACGAATCAAGCCGCGCCAAGGTGGTGTGCTCCGAGGCCGAATGGCGCGTGGTGGACCGCTGCGTGCAGATGCTGGGTGGGCAGGGCGTGACCATGGAGACACCGGTCATGCGCATCTTCATGGACATGCGGGCCTTTCGCATCTACGACGGCCCGAGCGAAGTGCACCGCTTCAGCATGGCGCGCAAGCTGGTACAGGCGGCCGAGAAGGACCCGGATGCAGAGCGCGGCGTGCCTGATGCGATCTGCACCATTCCTCCACTGCTGCATTGACGCTATGAAAACGGAAGCTATTGACGCAAGCCAATTGAGCGCAGTGCTGCAAAAGTACCTGAAGGACACAGGCCTGACGCAAGGCGGGCCTGTGAGTGTCAGTGTGCTCGCTGGCGGCCAGTCCAACCCCACCTACCGCGTGCAGGCAGGTGACCGGCAGATGGTCCTGCGCAAGCAGCCGCCGGGGCCGCTGGTGGCGGGTGCGCACGCGGTGGACCGCGAATACCGGGTCATGCACGCGCTGGCGGGCAGCGATGTGCCCGTGCCCCGCATGCTGGCCTATTGCGGCGACCCGCAACTGCTGGGCACGCCGTTTTACCTGATGGAGTTTCTCGAAGGCCGCGTCTTCATGGACCCGGCCCTGCCGGAGCTGGGCCGCACCGAGCGCGCTGCGCTGTATGGCGAGATGAACCGCGTCATCGCCGCGCTGCACCAGGTGGATATCGATGCCGTGGGTCTTGCCGATTACGGACGCCACGGTGGCTATGTGGCACGCCAGGTCAAGCGCTGGGGTCAGCAGAGCCTGCAGCTGTCCGTGCCCATCAACGATGCCATGCGCCGCCTGATCGACTGGCTACCCCAGCACCTGCCGCAAGGCGATGCAACCACGCTGGTGCATGGCGATTACCGGCTGGACAACCTGGTGTGGCACCCCAGCGAGGCACGCGTCATTGGCGTGCTGGACTGGGAACTTTCAACCCTGGGCGATCCGCTGGCCGACCTGGCCTACCATGGCATGGCGTGGCGCGTATCGCCTGATCTGTGGCGCGGCATCGGCGGGCTGGATCTGGCTGCGCTCGGCATTCCGGATGAAGCGCAGTACCTGCAGCTGTACGCCAACGCAACGGGCCGCAGTCCTGGGGCGTTGTGGGAGTACTACCTGGCCTTCAACCTGTTCCGCATGGCCGCCATCCTGTACGGCATTGCACAGCGCGCTGCCGATGGCACGGCGGCGGCGGCCGATGCAGTGGCCACTGGCGCCAAGGCGGGGCCGCTGGCCGAGCTGGGCTGGCAGTGCGCGCAGCGCTTCATGCGCCAGCAGCGATAGCGTTGCCGTATTCAGCGCGCCGCATTCCCTGGTACGACCGATAGATTCTCTGGCACCACCTGCTCTTCGCTGCCCGCAGGGCATGGGGCATCGGTATAGATGGTCTTGCCGTTCTGGATGCATTTGCGTGGCTGCGCCGGCACAGCTGCAGGCTTGCCTTGCGCATCAGCTGTACGGCGCGTCTGACTGCGTTTCTGCTCATCTGCGGAGGGCGGCGGCGGACTGGATGCCTTCTTGAGCAGGGCGCTCGCTGTGTCCCGGGCTTCGTCCAGCACTGCCGGGCCGCGCCAGGCAACGATGGCAGTAACCATCGCCAGTGCAATGGCCAGGCCCAGAAGGATGCGGTGGGTGCGGCGAATGTACATGGGGCTGTCCAGTCAACACAAGGCTATTGGCAGGCCAGTGCAGCCTGGGGTTTGGGATGGCTGCGGCACATCATCTGCTCCGAGGCCTTGAAGATATGCGCCTTGACGGAGGGCATGTCCACGAAGCCTCCTATGTTCAGATGAATGGATTTGTCGTAGGTGTTGTCAAACGTGAAGAACTCCAAGGCTTCGATATCGCCGCGCTTGCGCTCCTTGTCATAGAAGGTGAGGGCGCGCTTGACTTCGTCCAGCACACGAGACTCGATCAGCAACTGAGGCTGGCCCGGCTCGATGTTCTGTCTGGCGTCGAATTCCAGCACGCCGTTGTTGCTGGACTCGGTGACCAGGATGATCTTGGCCTTGCTATTTGCTTTGGCGATTTCCTTGCGCAGCATGTTCGTGGCAGCGGCCATGCGGCATGTGTACAACTGGTCCAGCAGGTGGCGGTCCTTGTCCCGGGCGCTATCGATGGACGCATTGCCGTTGCCCGCAGCGGACTGGACGATGGGGCCATCCTGGTAGAAGGAGAGCTGCGCACGCAGTTCGGATACCTTGCTGAACTTTTCGATCTCGCAGGCTCCGCGCGGAGCGTGCTTTTGCAGCTCGGGCAGCATGTTTTCGTAGAGCGCGTCCTGCAACACGGTGGACAGGTAGAAGTCGAACCCGAAGAGGTCATACCCTTGGGGCAGGCCACCGGCCAGATACATGTTGCCAGCGCTGTCATAGGTGGTGAGGCGGTGTTTCTCGATGTGCTGCAGCCATTGCAGTTCGTCCGCCGCGGCAGTGCCGGCCTGGGCCTTCTCGCTCAAGGCCTGATAGTACTGGTCGATGCTGCGCACGTACCGGCTGGCCTCACGATCCACCATTCTGGCAAAGTCGGCATTGACCATGCCGCTGGCAAAGATCACCCCCAGCTTCACATTCTGGATCTGGTACTCGGCAAACAGCATGCGCAGCGTCTTTGCCGTGCGCTCCAGTTCTGCCTTGGAGATGCCGTTGAGATAAGGCTCGTCTGCAACAAAGACCGTCGCCACCTGGGCCTGGTAGCGCTGGATCAGCTCCATGTAGGGCCGCAGGATGGCGATGGCTTCCGGATCGGGAGGGATGTCGCGCAGCTTGTTGGACGCAAGCGGTGCGAGCAGCTTGCGCTGCCGCTGCGCATCCATGCCATATTCGGTAGTGAGTTGCGCGGGAGGCCGGATACGGTTGAGCACCGGCCCCAGGTCCAGGTCCACCCGGGTGTTGCTGCCCACCACTTTCTGAAGCCGCCCCTCCAGCAGGCCTGGCTCAAAGACGTTGATATGGGCGCCTGCTACCTTGCCGATGAGTTCTGGGTTGATGCCGTCGGGCGTAAACACAGCGATGTGCGCAGGCACATCTCCGCGTGGGTACAGGGCCGCGACGGCGATCGCCGCGCCGATGGCGCAGACAGCGGCGGCAGCGAAGAGGGCCTTCTTTCGCACAATCGGCCGCATCAACCCAGATGCTGGCCCAGAACGCCAGCCAGCTCGAACATGCCGATGCTGTCCTTGCCGAACACGGGGCGCAGTTTGTCGTCGGCGAGGATGGTGCGCTTGTCCTTGGGATCCTGCAAATTGTGGGCCTTGATGTACTCCCACATCTTCTTGACGGCCTCGGGGCGAGCTACCGGCGCGCTGCCGATCACGGCGGCCAGGGCTGCGCTTGGCGTCTTGCCCGATGCGGCGGTGGTCTTGCGGGGGGCCTTGGTTGCAGTCTTCTCTGCCGTTTTCGTGGCCTTGGTGGCCTTTGCACCCGTCGTCTTGCCTGCGGTCTTGGTGGCCGTCTTGGCGGCCGCTGTCTTGCGCGCGGGGAACTTGCCTTCGCGCGGCTCGAACTCGAAGTTCACCTTGCCGGCTTCCTTGTCCCAGGCCAGGAAGGCCTTGAAGCTGCGGCGCGTGCGGTTGGAGATGAACTTGTCCAGCAGGTCGGTCTTGCCGGTGGCCAGCAGCTTGGCCATCTGGTCGCGCTCGATCGGTTGCTGCAGGATGATCTGGCCGCTCTTGAAATCGCAGCTGGGCGTGGGCTGCTGGGCTGTGGGTACGGCCTTGCTGCACACGTAGTTGGCGCCATGCTCGAACACCGGCGCGCCGCACTTGGGGCAGGCGCCCAGCGCGTTCTGGCTGCCAAAATCGACCAATTCGCCCGATTCTTCGTCCGATTTGTTGTCTTCAAACACGAACTCGAACTTGAAGTTGTTGTTGTCCTCGTCGCGCACGATGGCCACTTCGGCGGCAAACGGCCAGCCTGCCTTGGAGCGGAAACCGTCCAGCGGTCCCAGCTTGCGGTCGCGCAGCAACTGGTCGGCCTCTGCAGTCTCGAAAGTGCGGCCTGCGGGCGACTTGGTGAACGAGAAGCCGCAGCCTTCGCCATTGCCGTGGATGCCGGTACAGGCATAGCGGCGGTAGTTTTCCTTAACGACGCCGCCGCAGTTCGGGCAGGGTGCGGACAAGGTGGCGTAGTCGCCGGGAATGGTGTCGCGGTCGTATTCCTTGGCCTTCTTGACCAGGCGCTCGGTCATGGACTGAATCTCGGCCATGAAGGCTTCGCGCGAGAGCTGGCCCTTTTCCATCTGCGCCAGCTTGTATTCCCATTCGCCAGTGAGGTCGGCGCGCGAAAGCTCTTCCACCTCCAGGCCGCGCAGCAGGGTCATCAACTGGAAGGCCTTGGCTGTGGGGATCAGCTCGCGGCCTTCGCGCAGCATGTATTTTTCGGTCAACAGGCCTTCGATGATGGCCGCGCGCGTGGCTGGCGTGCCCAGGCCCTTTTCCTGCATGGCTTCGCGCAGCTCGTCGTCGTCGATCTGCTTGCCGGCGCTCTCCATGGCACCCAGCAGGGTCGCTTCGGAGTAGCGGGCAGGCGGCTTGGTCTTGAGGACCTTCGGATCGACGGGGTCGGCGAGCGGCTTCTCTCCGGGCTGCACCGGCACCAGGTTCTGGCCCTTGTCGCCGTCCTTGGCGTCTTCCACTTCGTGGGCGGCTTCCTTGCCGTAGATCGCCAGCCAGCCGGGTTTGACCAGCACCTTGCCCTCGGTCTTGAAGTGGTGCTGCTCGACCTGGCTGATACGGGTGGTGACCTGGTACTCGGCGCTGGGGAAGAACACCGCCATGAAGCGGCGCACTACCAGCGTATAGAGCTTGTGCTCGGCGTCGGAAAGTGCTCCAGGAGCCTGTGTGGTCGGGATGATGGCAAAGTGATCGGACACCTTGCTGTTGTCGAAGATGCGCTTGGATGGCCGGATGTAGTTGGCTCCGATGGCCTGCTGCGCAAAAGGCGCGAGCTGCTGCATGCTGCTGTGTGCCAACATCTCGAAGGTCTGGCGCGCCACAGGCAGGTAGTCCTCAGGCAGCGCGCGCGAATCGGTACGCGGGTAGGTCAGGGCCTTGTGCCTTTCGTACAGGGCCTGGGCCAGGGCCAGCGTCGTCTTGGCAGAGAAGCCGAACTTGCTGTTGGCTTCACGCTGCAGGCTGGTCAGGTCGAACAACAAGGGCGAAGCCTGTGTGGTGGGCTTGCTCTCTTCGGTGACGGTGGCAGGCTTGCCACGTGCGGCGTTGGCAATGGCCTGCGCCTCCTGCAGGCTCCACACACGGTCGGCCTTGGCCTCGGCGTCATCGCTCTTCTTCCAGGCGGGGTTGAACCATTTGGCTGGGTAGTTGCCGGCCTGCGCACCGAATTCGGCGTGGATTTCCCAGTAATCGCGGCTGACGAACTTGCGGATCTTTTCCTCGCGCTCCACCACCAGCGACAGGGTCGGGGTCTGCACGCGGCCCACGGTGGTCAGAAAGAAGCCGCCATCGCGCGAGTTGAACGCCGTCATCGCACGCGTGCCGTTGATGCCCACCAGCCAGTCGGCTTCGGAGCGGCTGCGTGCTGCGTTGGCCAGGCCCTGCATCTGGCTGTCGGTGCGCAGCTTGCCAAAACCCTCGCGGATGGCCTGCGGCGTCATCGACTGCAGCCACAGGCGCGTGATGGGCTTGCCCAGGCCGCCCTTGGCACCACCGGCGTACTGCTCGATCAGGCGAAAGATCAACTCCCCTTCGCGGCCCGCGTCACAGGCGTTGATGAGGGCGGTGACATCCTTGCGCTTGGCCAGCTTGACCACGGCATTGAGGCGCGTCTTGGTCTTGTCGACGGGCTTGAGCTCGAAATAGGGGGGGATCACCGGCAGGTGGGCAAAGCTCCACTTGCCGCGCTTGACATCGAATTCTTCCGGCGCCTGGATCTCCACCAGGTGACCCACCGCGCTCGTGACGATGTAGCTGTCCGACTCAAAGTAGTCGTCGTGTTTGGCAAATTGGCCTGCCACCGGCGTCAACGCGCGGACGATGTCTTGCGCAACGGACGGCTTTTCTGCAATGACCAGGGTCTTGGACATGGGTTCACTCTCATCAATCTGGGGTCTGCCAACGCTGTGAATTGCTGGCTCTCTGAGCACGCTCTTACAATGCACGCTTCACGCGCATGTGCGCGGGCGCCTGCATGTACGTACGCGCACATGCGCATGTGCTTATTTTTAAAGTAGCAGAAAAATTCCCATGCCGAGCAATGTCCCCCATTTTTCAACAGGCCGCCGTATCCAGGTACGGCGTTCCGGCGTGCACGGCAGGGGCGTTTTTGCGCTGCAGGATATCGCAGAAGGCGAAGTGATTGTCGAATACGCGGGCAAGGTCATCAGCTATGAGGAGAGCCAGCGCCGCCATCCGCACGATCCAGCCCACCCGAACCACACCTTCTTCTTCCAGATCGACGGCAACCGCGTGATCGATGGCGGCGATGGCGGTAACTCGGCCCGCTGGATCAACCACAGCTGCGATCCCAACTGCTTTGCCGAAGAGGTGGAGGATCGCATCTTCATCAGCGCGCTGCGCAATATCAGCGCTGGCGAGGAGCTGGGCTACGACTACGGACTCATCATCGAAGAGCGCTACACCGCCAAGCTGAAGGCCGACTATGCCTGCCATTGTGGCGCGGCGGACTGCCGGGGCACCATGCTGGCACCCAAGCGGGGCTGGAAACCCAAGGGCCCCGCCAGCGACCTGGCCGAGCCTGGCCAGAAGCCCAAGACAGGCGGCAAGACCACAGCGAAGGCCAAGGCTGAGCGCAAGAACAAAGCCAAGGCAGACCCGAAGCCAAAATCGAAGGCCAAGCCAAAAGCCAAAACAGAAACCAAGCCAAAGGCCAAACCCAAGGCCAGACAGGCCAGAACTTCCGCAAAGACCCGCGCATGACCGCAGCCAGCCAGGAGCCCATCCGTTGGCCTGCAGAGGCCATCTGGCAGGCTGTAGAGCCACAGTTGCCGGGCTTCACGATCGAGATCGTGCCCAGCATCGACTCCACCAACACCGAGCTGATGCGCCGCGCGCGTGAGGGCCGGCAGGAGCCGATCCTGCTGGTGGCCGAGCAGCAGACGGCAGGCCGTGGCCGCCTGGGCCGCCCCTGGCGCAGCGAAGTGGGCGATTCGCTGATGTTCTCGCTGGGCCTGCCGCTCGCGCCGCGCGATTGGTCCGGCCTGTCGTTGGCCGTGGGCGTGAGCGTGGCGGAAAGCCTGCAGCCGCAGGTGCCTGCTGCAGGCAACGCCACGCTGCAGGCGCCGAAAATCGGCCTCAAGTGGCCCAACGACCTGTGGCTGACGGGCGACCGCAAGCTCGCCGGCATTCTGGTGGAAACTGCAAGTTTCATAGCAGGCAGTGCCCATACAGCAAGCGCAGGTGGGTATTTTGATCCGCAACAGGCGTTGCGCTATGTTGTGATCGGCATCGGCATCAATGTGCGTGCGCCGCAGGGCGATGGCCTTTCCACCGTGCCCGGCAGTTTGCAGATGGTGGACGGCCGTTGGGATGCGCCGCAGGCGCTGGCCGCCGTGGTACCCGCGCTGGTGGCTACCGTGCAGGCGTTCGCCCGCCAGGGATTTGCGCCGCTGCAACAGCGTTTTGCTGCACGTGATGCATTGGCAGGCCGTGCGGTAAGCTTGAGCGATGGCACCCAGGGAGTCGCGCAGGGCGTGGCCGCAGATGGTGCGCTGCAGGTGCAGACTGCCGCCGGTCTGGTGGGCGTGACCAGTTCCGAGATCAGCGTACGCCCCCAGGCGCCGATGCAGGGCTGACGCACGGGCGGTGCAGACCAAGACAAGGGAAAAGTCGGGATGATTCGTTTTGCCATCGTGCTACTGTTGCTGGCCAATGCGGGCTACTACGCGTTTTCGCACGGCATGCTGCGCAGCCTGGGCTGGGCGCCTGAAAACCCGGCCGAGCCCGAGCGCCTGCAGCAGCAGGTCAATCCCGAAGCGCTGCGCATCATGACGCGCGAGGAAATGGAGCAGGCGCAAAAACAGGTGCAGAGCGCGGCGCCTGCCGCTGAGGCGCCTGTGAACCCAGCCTCGGAAGCAACTGGCAAGCCAGCAGTTGAGCCCGACAAAGCGGCAGAAAAGCCTGCGGACAAATCGACAGACAAGCTGGCCGAGAAGCCTGCTGAAAAGCCCGAAAAGCCCGAAAAGCCAGAGAAACGGGAATGCCTGGTGGCAGGCAGCTTCGATGCCAAGCAGGTGGAGGCGCTGCGTCTGCAACTGGCCAAGTTGCCCGAAGGCAGCTGGAAGCTCGACTCCACCACCTCTGCGGGCCGTTGGATGGTCTATGTCGGCAAGTTCAGCAGCCAGGATGCGTTGGACAAACGCCGCGAAGAGTTGCGCGCGCTGGACATCAGCACCGACCGCGCCCGTCTGGCGAGCCTGGAGCCTGGCATTTCTCTGGGGCGTTTTTCCACCGAGGAAGCCGCAGAACGCCACCTGGCCGCCATGGGCAAAAAGGGCGTGAGCGGCGCCAAGGTGGTGGTGGACCGGCCCGAGACCATCAATTACACCCTGCGCCTGCCACGCGTTGATGCTGCCACCAAGAAGCGCGTGCAAAGCTGGCATGTGATGGATGGCAAGGACCTGCAGGCCTGCTCCTGACAGGAGCGCCCCGCTTTCCAGCCACAGGCTCAGAGGGCATTGGTCATGCAGCAGCGTCTGGCTTCTGGGTCGTCGGCAGCCGCACGCTGAACACCACGCCGCGCTGCGTCTGCTTGGGATAGGCGTCTTCCAGGGTGACGCTGGCGCCGTGCTGGCGCGCGATTTCCTGCACGATGGGCAGGCCCAATCCGGAGCCATCGACATCGCTGCCGAGCACGCGGTAGAAGGGCTGGAAGATGTGTTCACGGTCTTCCTCGGCAATGCCGGGGCCGGAGTTTTCCACCTGCAGCACCAGCACGTGGCCAAACGGGTCGGCCAACAGGCGCACATTGATGATGCCTGGCGCACGGGGGCCTGAGGGCGTGTAGTTGATGGCGTTGTCCAGCAGGTTGCGTACCAGCTCGCCCAGCAAGGTGGCATTGCCGTTGACCCAGACTTCCGGGTCGTCCACCTGCATGCCTTCGTAGCCCATGTCGATGTGCTTGGCCAGCGCACGGTCTATGCCGTCGTGCATGGCATCCAGCACGATCTCTGCCATGTTGCAGGGCGTGCGCTGCAGCAGGGCGCCTGGGCCTTCGGCGCGTGCGAGCGAGAGCAATTGATTGACGGTGTGGGTGGCACGCATGCTCGAGCGCCCGATCTGCTGCAGCGACAGTTTCAGGTCTGTGGCGTTGGCATCGGCGCGCTGGGCCATCTCGGCCTGCATGCGCAGCCCCGCCAGGGGCGTCTTGAGCTGGTGGGCGGCATCGGCCAGAAAGCGCTTTTGCGTGGCCAGCGAGTCGTTCAGGCGCCCCAGCAGGTCGTTGACTGAGTCGACCAGCGGCACCACTTCCAGCGGAACATCCTTGTGGTGGATGGGCGAGAGGTCATCGGGCTTGCGCGCGCGGATGCGCTCCTCCAGTTGGTGCAGCGGCTTGATGCCGCGCGCCAGTGCCAGCCAGACCAGCAGCACCGCCAGCGGCAGGATGACGAACTGCGGCAGCATCACGCCTTTGATGATCTCGGTGGCCAGCACGCTGCGTTTCTCGCGCGTCTCGGCGACCTGGATCAGCGCCAGATTGGGCTCGGGCAGCGACAGGCGCACCCAGATCCAGGCGATTCGCACTTCCACGCCGCGCAACTCGGCATCGCGCAGCTGTACCAGGCCGACGGGGCGCTCCTGGTCGTCCTGGGGCGGGGGCAGTTCCGATTCGCCAGCCAGAAAACGTCCATTGGGCGCCGTTACCTGGTAGTACACGGCGTCCGAGTCATCGGCGCGCAGAATTTCGCTGGCGGGCTGGGGCAGATTGAAATAGGTCTGCCCACCATGCACACTCACCAGCTGTGCCAGAGCGTGGGCGTTGTACTCCAGCGCGCGGTCGAACGGCTTGTTGGCCAGGTTCTGCGCCACCAGCCAGGTCAGCGCGAGCGACACCGGCCACAGCAGCAGCAGCGGGGTGAGCATCCAGTCGAGGATCTCACCGAACAGGGAACGCTGCTCACCGCGAAACAGGGCCAAGGCAGTCCTTGTGGTCTAAAGTGCTGTCAGCGCCCATCTACAAAGCGCTGGCTGCTATGAAATGATGGTCAGGCCGCAGGCTGGATCTTTTCGAGGCAATAGCCCAGGCCGCGCACGGTGGCAATGCGTACCGGGCCCTTCTCGATTTTCTTGCGCAGGCGGTGGATGTACACCTCGATGGCATTGGTGCTGACTTCTTCTCCCCATTCACACAGGCGCTCGACCAACTGGTCCTTGCTGACGAGGCGGCCGCTGCGCTGCAGCAACACCTCCAGCAGGCCCAGCTCGCGCGCGGACAACTCCAGCATCCGGCCTTCCAGCGTGGCGACGCGCCCCGCCTGGTCGTATTCCAGCGGTCCGTGCTGGATCAGGGTGGTGCTCATGCCTGCGCTGCGGCGCGTGAGAGCCCGCACGCGCGCTTCCAGCTCCGACAGCGCAAAGGGCTTGGCCATGTAGTCGTCGGCCCCCAGATCAAGGCCTTGTACGCGCTCGTCCACGCTTTCGGCGGCGGTGAGAATCAGCACGGGTATCGCAGATCCGCGCGCGCGCAGCCTTTTGAGTACTTCCAGCCCGTGCATCTTGGGCAGGCCCAGGTCGAGGATCAGCAGGTCAAACTCGTTGTTGGCCATCAGTGCGGCATCGGCTTCGGTGCCAGTGGCCACGTGGTCCACCACAGCGCCCGAGTTGCGCAGACTGCGCAGCAGGCCGTCGGCCAGCACCTGGTCGTCTTCGGCAATCAGAATTCGCATGGGGTCTCCTGTTGGTATGCGCTGTGCGCTGTTTCGGTTGATTCTAGAGCCTGTTGATGCCGTGTATGGCGATTGGCCGGGCGTGGCGCTGTGCCTGCAGGTGAGCGAGCGTGCATGACCGCGTCACAAAAATGCCGCACGGCATCGCGTACCATGCGCGTACGCGTTTTCAGCCCCGGCATGGTGCCCTGGCGCACAGGCGTGTTCAACCAGACAGGGCAGAATGAAACGGGATACCCAGGTGTTGGGGTGGCGGTTGCGCCGCCGCCGGATAGCGGCGGTCATGGCCTTGCTGGCGCTGGTTGCGATCTGTCTGCACCTGAACACCATGCGCCTGCCCTGGCACGGTGCAATCGCAGCAGAGCGTGCTGCTCCGGCTGCGAACGCGCAGCTGGCGCGTTACCACGCAACAGAGCAGGCCAAACCGGTCATCGGCATTCGCGACAACCTCTCGGGTCTGACCTACAGCCCGCACACCCATACCCTCTTTGCCGTAATCAACCGCCCGCCCAGCGTGGCCGAGTTGAACACCAAGGGCGAACTGCTGCGCCTCATGCCCCTGGAAGGCGCCGATGACCCTGAAGGGGTTGCCCATATCGATGGCAACTGGTTCGCCATTGCGGACGAACGCCGCAACCGCATCCACTGGGTGGAGATCGTGCCGGAAGGCCGCAAGGTGGTGCTGAGCCAGACCCAGTCTCTGGCATTGGGCGATACGGAGATCAAGAACTTCGGAGTGGAAGGCCTGAGCTGGGACGGGCAGCGCCGGCAACTCGTTGCAGTGACGGAAAAATGGCCCATGCAGGTATTGCGCATCAGTCTGCCCGCCTTCGCTCCCGGTACTGGCGCTTCGCCCTCCGTGACTGTCAATTCGTGGGAGCCTGCCGACCCCACCGGTCTGCCCACCACCGATCTGGCGTCGGTTGAAGTCGATCCCCGCACGGGCAATCTGCTGCTGCTGGGAGAGGAGTCGTCGGTGCTGTACGAATACGACCGCAATGGCGATCTGGCCGGCCTGATGCCGCTGTGGGCAGGCGAAAGCGGGCTGGAGCGCACCATTCCCCAGCCTGAAGGCGTGGCCATGGATGGCTCTGGCGTGCTGTACCTGGTCTCTGAGCCGAATCTCTTCTATCGCTTCGAAAAACGGAGCTAATAGCGCTTGCTGGATAAGCGCTTCGGACTCATCCCGATTGCACTCCAACGCGGCTGCGTAGAGATCGTAAACACGCTCTTAGAGCCGCTTTTGATCAAAAAATCTGTTCATCGCTGCCGCAATACGCCTCCAGCCCCAGTTTCACCACCGTCGCCACTTCGTCGCCCACCTCGGTGCGGAACTCGGCCTCTGCCTGTGTTACTGCGCGCTCGAAAGCCTGCAGCCACAGCAGGCCGGAGCCGGTAAAGCGCACGATGCGGGCCCGTGCGTCACGCGGATCGCTCTCGCGCGTCACCAATCCCCAGGCTTCGCACTGATCCACCAGGTTGGCCATGGCCTGCTTGCTCATGCCAGCGCGCTCGGCCAGGTTGGTCAGGCGGTCACCGGCCAGCGCCAGGTGCCGGGTAATGTGGATATGGGCGGCGCTCACCTGGTCGCGCGCTGCCAGGTTCGACAGGGCAAGCGGTACCGCTTCGTCCTGTGCCATCAGCTGCAGCACGCGGGCATCGAAGCGGCGCATGGCATGGCCCAGAAGGCGGCCCAGGTGCGTCAGGCGCCAGCTGTCGTCAGGCAGGTGGGGAAGAAGAATGGGCATGGGTCCTTGAAAACAAAGGGCTTTTTCGCCAGATCACGTCGGTGTCGGTATTTTATATATAGTCAACTAAACTGACTAAAAAAATGATTTTATAAAATATACCAATCCCATAAACTACTGTTCAAGCATCCAGTCTGTATATGCAAACAGCTGGATAGAAATCCATACGACATGACTCTTAAACGCAAGGACAAATCCATGAACGCCACCGCTACCAAGCCAGAAGCCAATACCGAAAAAGCCAAAGCCCTGGCTGCGGCGCTTGCCCAGATCGAAAAGCAGTTCGGCAAGGGCACGATCATGAAGTTGGGAGAGGGCGAGGCGATTGAGGATATCCAGGTTGTCTCCACCGGCTCGCTGGGGCTCGACATTGCCCTGGGCGTAGGCGGCCTGCCGCGTGGCCGTGTGATCGAGATCTACGGCCCTGAATCGTCCGGCAAGACCACGCTGACGCTGCAGGTGATTGCCGAAATGCAAAAACTGGGCGGTACCTGTGCCTTCATCGACGCCGAGCACGCGCTCGATACCAGCTATGCGCAAAAGCTGGGCGTGAACCTGCCGGACATACTGATCAGCCAGCCCGATACCGGCGAGCAGGCGCTGGAGATCGTGGACAGCCTGGTGCGCTCGGGCGCCGTTGACCTGATCGTGGTGGACTCGGTCGCCGCCCTGACGCCCAAGGCTGAAATCGAAGGCGAAATGGGCGACCAGTTGCCCGGCCTGCAGGCGCGCCTGATGAGCCAGGCGCTGCGCAAGCTGACCGCCACCATCAAGAAGACCAACTGCACGGTCATCTTCATCAACCAGATCCGCATGAAGATCGGTGTGATGTTCGGCAGCCCCGAAACCACGACGGGCGGCAACGCGCTCAAGTTCTACGCCTCGGTGCGTCTCGATATCCGTCGCACCGGCACCATCAAGAAGGGTGACGAAGCCATCGGTAATGAAACCAAGGTGAAGGTTGTCAAGAACAAGGTTTCGCCTCCGTTCAAGACCGCCGAGTTCGACATCCTCTTTGGCGAAGGCATCTCGCGCGAAGGCGAAATCCTCGACATGGGCGTCAATGCCCGCATCATCGAGAAAAGCGGCGCCTGGTATGCCTACAACGGAGAGAAGATCGGCCAGGGCCGCGACAACTCGCGCGAATTCCTGCGCGAGAATCCCGACCTCGCCATCGAGATCGAGAACAAGGTGCGCGAAAGCCTGAACATCTCGCTGCGCCCCGCCGAAGACGGCGTGATCGCAGGCCCCGATGCCGATGGAGAGGCTGCCTGACCCGGGCTCGCCATCCATTGGATTCAGTAAAAATAGCTGTCTGCGCACAGTAGATGTGCGCGGGCAGCTATTTGTTTTATAGCAATTCGGGTGTCATTCGGAATGTCGTTTGCCAAACTCTCCCTCCAAGGCCGCGCACTGCGCTATCTGGCGCAGCGCGAGCACTCGCGTGCCGAACTGGTGACCAAACTCAGCCCGCACCTGGAAGAGGGCGATGATCTGAATGCCGTGCTCGATGCGCTCGAAGCCAAGGGCTTCATCAGCGCCGAGCGACTGGTGGAGAGCGTGCTCCATACCAAGGCGGCGCGCTTCGGCGCCAATCGCGTGGCGCAGGAGTTGCGCCACAAGGGTGTGGATGCCGAGCTGATTGCCGACGCCATGGATCGCCTGCGGGGCACCGAGCTGCAGCGGGCCTGCGAAGTCTGGCGGCGCCGCTTTGGCGAGCAGCCTTCCACGCCGCAGGAGCGGGCAAAACAGATGCGTTTTCTGGCCAGCCGCGGTTTTGGCGGAGAGGTGGTGCGCAAGGTGCTGGATGGAGCCGGGGAAGAGGGCCTGTAGCGTAGCCATGCCGAACAGGCATATCTGCTAGCCGCTCGAAGGCAGTGCTCAGCAGCATCGATTTTGGCCACAGTGTGGGCTCTACAGGAGACTTCACATGCAAAGACGACAGTTTGTCAGCGCCCTGCTGGCATTGGGAGCCATGCCGTTGGCGGCAGGTGCCCAGCCATCATTTTCTTCCAAGCCCATCCGCATCATGGTGCCCTTCGGCCCGGGAGGCGTAGCCGACCTCACCGTGCGCATCGTGGCGCAGAAAATGACCGAGCTGCTCGGCGGCCAGCCCATCATCGTGGACAACAAGCCGGGTGCGGGCGGCGTGGTGGCTGCCGAGCAGGTGGTGCGAGCCGCGCCCGATGGCCTTACGCTGCTGCTCATGTCGAATGCCAACGCGGTTGCAGAGGGGCTGTTCAAGTCGCTTTCGTACAACGCGGCCAAGGACTTTGCACCGATCTCCACGCTGGGCTATTTTGATCTGGCCGTGCTGGTGCCGCAGGACAGTCCGATCCGTTCGCTGCAGGATCTCGTCGCCCAGGCCAAGGCGCGGCCTGGCAAGCTCAATATCGGCACCATCAATATGGGCAGCACGCAGCACCTGGCGGCAGAGCTGCTCAAGACCACGCTGGGCATCGATGTGCAGATCGTGCCTTTCAATGGCTCGCCCGCCGTGCTCAACGCGCTGCGTGGCAAGCAGGTGGATGCGGCCGTTGAAATTCTCGCGCCGGTGATGGCACAGGTCAGCAGCAAGGTACTGCGGGCACTGGCCGTCATGGGTGACAAGCGCGCGGCCGGGCTGCCGCAGGTTCCCACCGTGGCCGAGAGCGATGCGGCGGCCAAGGGCTTCAGCGTGGCCTCGTGGAATGCGCTGGCCGCGCCGGCAAAGACGCCTCAGGCCGTCATCGCGCGGCTCAGCCAGGCGGCGAATGCGGCGCTGGCCTTGCCCGACGTGAAGCAACGCCTGCAAGACCTGGGTGTTGAGGCGCGGGGCAGCACCGCCGAGCAGCAGGCGGCGCTGTTGAACAGCGAAATCCAGCGCTGGGGTGCCGTGATCCAGCGTGCCGGCATTCCAAAGCAGTAAGGGCCTACCCATGCAAACTTCATTTTCTGCATATGCCGCCGCCGTGGCCCTGGTGGCTGGCGGCACCATGGCTGTTCATGCGCCTACCCGGGCTGCCGACGGCAGCAGCGTGCAGCTGTACGGCCTGGTGGATGCCTATGTCGGCTCCATGCGGCGCAGCGACCAGTTGGCCCGCACCCTGGTGGTCAACAGCAATGGCATGACCACGTCCTACTGGGGCCTGCGCGGCAGCGAAGACCTCGGAGGCGGTCTCAAGGCCTTGTTCACGCTGGAGAGCTTTTTTCAGACCGACAGCGGATCGAACGGACGCAACAGCGCCGATCCTTTTCTGTCGCGCAACGCCTGGGTAGGGCTTGCGGGCGGTTTTGGGCAAGTGACTGCCGGGCGGCAGACCAACCGGCTGTTCGTGGCCAGCGGCCAGTTCGATCCATTCGGCGGCTCGCTGCAGTTCTCTCCCATCATGCTCCAGACCTGGCAGGTGGCATACGACCGCGCGGTGCTGGGCGACAGCGTGTGGAACAACACCGTGCAATACACATCGCCGACCATCGGTGGTTTTCGTGCCGATGTTTCCTATGGCTTTGGAGAACAGGCAAGCGACCACGGCCGCAGCAACAAAAGCCTGGCCATCAACTATGCACAAGGGCCGTTCGCGGCAGCGTTGGTTGCGCAAACCGTGCAGTACGGGCCGGGGCTGGATGGCACCGGCATCACCCGCCAGACAGCGGTTCTGGCGGCCGCCTCCTACGATCTGGGCATGGCCAAGGTCTATGGCCAGTGGCAGCGGGCGCGCACGCCTGATCTGGGCACCAGGGCCAACACTGCCCAGCTGGGCGTGGGGATTCCAGTGGGCGCGGCAGGCAGATTCATGGCCTCGGTGGCGCGCACCCGGCGCGATGCTTCCAATGCCGACGATAGCCGCCGCACCAACTGGGCGGTGGGCTATGACCACCAGCTGTCGCGGCGCACCGACCTGTATGCCATCTACCTGAGCGACAAGCTCTCGGGTCATGGTGTGGAGGGCAGCATCGGGGCGGGCATACGCCACCGTTTCTGAACCGCATTCAAGCCTTGTTGCGGCGCGATGGCGCAGACGACTCTGGCCGGGCGCCTGCAATGCCGTGGTGCCGAAGGAGTCGTGTCAGCTTGCGGGATTTCGGCGTGCGCGCCCTTGCCTGTTCCCCAGCGCACGCCTTGCAGGGCTGCACTAGGCGACAATGGCGCCATGACCCTCTCTGAGCAACCACGCAATCCTCTCCATGGCATGACGCTGGAGCGCATCCTGAACGAGCTGGTGGATTACTTCGGCTGGCCGGGGCTTGGGGCGCGCATTTCGGTGCGCTGCTTTACGCTCGACCCCAGCATCACCTCCAGCCTGAAGTTTCTGCGCAAGACGCCTTGGGCCCGCGAGAAGGTGGAGAGTCTCTACCTGTTCATGCTGCGCGAGCAAAAGCGCAACGAGCGCGACTGAGCAGGCTCGCCGTGCAGTTCCTTGCTGCATGCATCAAAAGCATCGGTGACATATGGCAGTATTGCGCCAATCGCTATTATTAATATAGCTAATTGCGCCCTCGTCACCCCATCGAATTCGTAGCTGAGCGTGTGAGCGTCTGGCCGGGGAGGCGTTGCCATATGCACATCTGGACGCGATCCGTACGTGCTGGTTACCCCGTGTTTGCGCGAACGGTATTACCCTGTAGTTTGGTTGCGGCGGGCGCGCAAGGGGTCCGCCAGATCAATCAGACCCTGCAGGAGACTTTTGCATGACTCCCAAAAACACCATATGCCTATGGTACCAGGGCGACGCCCTGGAGGCAGCGCGTTTTTACGCGCAGACTTTTCCTGACAGCACGGTGGGCCAGATCCACCGCGCACCCGGCGACTACCCCGATGGCAAGCAGGGTGACGTGCTGGTGGTGGAATTCACCGTTGCCGGTATCCCGTGCATCGGGCTCAACGGCGGGCCGCATTTTCAGCACAACGAATCGTTTTCGTTCCAGATCGCCACCGACGACCAGGAAGAGACAGACCGGCTGTGGAACGCGGTTGTGAGCAATGGCGGGCAGGAGAGTGCCTGCGGCTGGTGCAAGGATCGCTGGGGCATCTCGTGGCAGATCACCCCGCGTGCCCTCACGCAGGGCGTTTTCAATGCCGACCCTGCCACGGCGCAGCGCGTATTTGCCGCCATGATGACCATGACCAAGATCGATATCGCGGCCATCGAAGCTGCCCGCAAGGGGGCGTGAGGCCGGGCCTCTGACCAGACGAGGAGCAAAGGCCCAACTGGTGGATCGGCCGATTTTTGCTGCATTGCCATCCATGCTTCTTCTATGATGTCTGCAGCGGCGCCATTTGCCGCAGGCAACCGGGAGACCAGCCAAGATGGCAGAACAAGTACCAAAAGGGGCAGTGGGCTCCGCACTGCGCACGGGTGCAAGCGCAGGCATGTCGATGGTGGGCGGAATCGCACTGGGCGTGGCGCTCGCCTTTGCATTGGGCTTGCTCAGCACCATCTATTACCTGGTGCTCTGGAGCAGCGCCAAGGCGACATTGCCCGCTGATGCGCTGGGGGCCGGGCCTGTGGTGGTTCTGGTCTTGCTGGCGCTCACCATCCCCGCCTATTTTTTCACGGGCATGAATCTGGGCCGTGGCATGGCGCTGGCCAAGCTGGTGCGCCGTTATGGCCCGGCATTGGCGCAGCCCCTGGCCGATCAACTGGCAACCCGGATAGAAGCGCTGCCTGCGGCGCACCGCACCTTCCATCGCGGCGCGGATGTGTTTTCGGCAGAGGCAGCGGTGGAGAAAATCAAACCTCTGGTGGGGGACGGTGCGGTCGTGCGCAAGGTCGTCGGAATGCTGATGGACCGGTTGCCACTGTCCGAGTTGATGCAGGAGTGGGGCGAGACCCGTGCGGCCCATGGCGGTGGAGAGGCGCTGCCAGGCGATCCAGCGCTGCGCAGCTTTCTGGCCACTCGTATTCAGCAGACATTGGACGGCATGGCGTCGCCCGCCCTGACATGGCTGGGCGCATTGCTGGCCGTGCACGCCGTCGTCTTTGGCGCAGGCCTGTGGTTGCTGCGCGGCTGACCGCCGCAGATGCTCAACGACTGGCCAGGCGCTGGATGCCCAGCAGCACCAGCGCGCCGCCAGCGAGGCCGTTGACTGCCCGCTCCATGCGTAGGTAGCCACGGCGCAGTGCCGCATTTCCGAACACCCAGGTGATCCCCAGGTGATCCCCAGGTGCCAGCCCAGCGACAGGCAGGTAACCAGCAGCACGGTTGCCACATGGAACCAGGCTGGCGCATGCAAGGGAACAAGCGCGGCAAACGCACTGGTCCAGAACGCTGCCCCCTTGGGGTTGGTGACCCCTGTCAACAGCCCGGACCGGTAAGCCGCCATGCGTGAAGCAAGGCGCGGCGTTTGCGCGACGGTGCCAGATTCGGCATTGCGGCGTGAGCGGACCGCGGACCGCAGCAGCCCCGCCCCGTACCAGACCAGATAAGCCGCCCCCGCCACCCGCACACCGGTTGCCAGCCACGGGTGCTGCGCCAGCAGGGTGGACAGGCCCGCGAGCGCCAGCACCACCCAGAAGATGGAGCCGGTGGTGAGGCCCAGCACCACAAAACGCGCCGCCATGTGCTCCCCTTGCAGCGCCAGCTGGCTCAGGATGAAGAAATTGGGGCCAGGGCTGGCAAGCACGGCCAGGTAGATGCCGGCAATGGTTAGCAGCGAAACAAGATAGGACATGGTGCGCGGGAAGAGCAATGGGTGGGGGACGGACGCCTGTCTGTGATTGTGGTGCCGAACCGGTGTTGCGCTGATGCTGGTTTTGCAGCGCTGTGATGCGCCGTGGATTGCCGTGGTGCGTATCGCGCGGCGCAAAGCATGTGGCTGCAACCAACCTATGGTTTCTCCCCGGTTTGACAAATCGGTGACAGTTCACGCGCCAGGCGTGGCCGGATGATGCATTTCGCAAGAATTTATATCTATAACTTCATTGCGAATATTTATAAAAATGCATCCAGGCATTGTTGATATCGGTCGGGCGAGGAAGGTTGGTCAACGGTGCCGACGCACCATTTTTGGAGAAGCATAGAGCATGATGAAAACGCACATCTACAGCAGATCTCCATTGTTCTACGCCATGTCGGCAGCCTTGTTGCTGACCGCATGCGGAGGCAGTGGTTCCAGCGACGACGGTGGTGAAACACCCGCTACCCCCAAGCCCACCACCATTGTGGATGGGGTTCCCGCCATTGATCCGTTGATCGCGTCGGCTTCGCAAAAGTTGATGGCCGACAAAAAGATCCAGGACATCATGGCCGAGCTGAACACGGCGGCCAGCGAAAAGCAGCGCTACAACCAGCACATGGAGCTGGTGCGCATTGCTTCACCATCGCGCTACGAAAACCGCATGGCCCAGGAGGTGCACCGCCGTTTCGTGAACGATTGGGGCTTTGCGGCCAGCGAAGTGAAAACCCGCGCTGACGGCAATCTGCCCGGCTCGGACGTGCAGATCGTCGATGGCCTGCCGGTGTACAACGCCTGCGTGGAAATCAAGGGCAGCTATTCCGGCAGCCCAGGCGCCAAGTCATACAAGGGCCAGTATCCCAAGGTGCTGATCGAGTCGCACATCGACGTGGTCAACCCCGAGGTGCTGCCGCCCGAGGACAAGAAATACCAGCCGATTAAGCTGCAGCCGATCACCGACCCCGTGGTGACGACCCCTGCGCAACTGGCTGCGATCAAGACGGAACTGGCCTTCGACGCCAATGGACGTATCGTCGAAGACGACAACTATGCGCGTTCGAGCAAATGGTTTGCGACGCAGGACGAAGCCAAGGCCGGTGGCGGTGTGCGGATGTATGTGCCGGGCTACTCGGATGCGATGGGCAACACCACCAACGTGTTCACCATGGCGCGCATGTTCAAGAAATACGGCATCAAGCCGGTGTATGACGTGTGGCTGTGCGGCACGGCAGGCGAAGAGGGCAAGGGCAATCTGGCCGGCATGAAGCAGCTGTATGGCTTCGAGCAGGACCTGGGCACCGGATCGAACCCGCTGAACTTCGTTGCCAACTTCGGCTCGGAAGGCGGCGGCACGGTGAACTTCACCGGCAGCTACCGCTTCGAGATGAAATTCAAGGCGCCAGCCACACCGGGCGCAGGCCCAAGCGCTGTCGAAGCCATGGCTTCCACCATTGCCAAGATTGCCGACCTGAAGACGCCTTCGGAGGAGCGCAGTGGCGCCCTCAAGACCACGTACACCGTGGGCCAGGCCAGCTGCGAAGCGCCCGCTGCCGGCAGCGATGTGGTGCCCAGCTGCTCCTTGCTGGTGGACATGCGCTCGGAGCGCACCGACACCTTGAACGAGATGCGTGCCAAGATCGAACCCACCTTCAAGGCGGGCATGACGGCGGAGAACACCCGTTACAGCAAGGCCGATGGCTCACCCGAAGCGGTGTCCATCGAGCAGGTCTGGTACGGCCTGCGTCCTGCGTTCGTCAATGGCAACACCGCCAACATCGCGCTGCAGGTGGGCTGGCAGGCTGCCCAGTCGGTGGGTGTGGACAACACCGGCAAGGTGCCTTCGGGCTCGACCAGCCTGAACGACAACGTGCCTGCCAACACCGGGGTGCCCACCTACAACTGGTCGCTCGCATCGGATGTGGCGGGCGGTGGCGGCCACGCGTTCTGGGAATGGGGCACGCGCGGCGATCCCAAGCGCGAAGCCAAGCGTATCCAGCGCGCCATGATGGCGGTGTTGATGGCCTCGGGCTACAACCTCTCCGATGGCACGGTCATCACGCCAGCGCTCGACCCGATCGGCGTGCGCACCCGTGAAGTCAAGTAAGCCACCCGCAGGAGTCAACACCATGAAGAAAACCATTTCCACCCTGTTTCTGGTCGCATCCGCGTGGGGCACCGGTATGGCGCAGGCACAGACCATTGTGGCGGAGTTCCAGGGCCCCGGTGGCCACAGCAGCGGCAACTATGGCCGCACGAGCGCGCTGCATGCCGCTGCGCGCGCCATGATGGAGTTCCAGAAGTCCGGCTTGCCGGCGGGCAGCTATTCGGTCTCCGAGCTGACAGGCGGCAACTCGGTCAACTCGATCGCATCGGACGGCAAGTTCGTCGTCAAGCTCAATGCCCAGTCGGGTGTGAGCGAGAGCGATCTGCTGGCCAAGGTGACCGCAGCCGCCAAGGCCGGTACCGATGCGGAAAACGCGTTCCGCAACGTCAAGCCGGGCGATCTGACCGCAGGTGCGCCAGCGGATATCCGCTACAGCGTGACCCAACCGTAAGCTGCGCCGCAGGCAGCAAAAAAGGGGAGCACTCGCTCCCCTTTTCTCATCTTTGATAGCACCTGCCGCTTTACAGGTGGGCGCTGAAGACTGATTTCGCTTGAATCTATAGGCGCTGCGCCAGAGTCTTGCCTTCCTGGGACATGGCACGCAGATGGCGTTCAACACGCAGGAAGACGACGATCATCATCAGGAACACGAACGACCACAGCAGCACGGTGAACACCAGCAGGTTGCTGGGTTCGAGCAGGCGCTCCAGCCAGCCCGGCGTTGCAGCCTGCGCATCACTCTCGCCCGCCTTGGTGCTGAACACCATGTTGTAGTTGAGCAGCAGGTTGCTCACCACGATGGATGCGGTCTGCTTGCTGATGCCCGCCTGCACCTGCGGATCGGCCAGCAAGGTCTTGAGAGCGGCTGGCGCGCCCAGTACAAATGCGCGTCCTGCGTCGTAGTTGTAGCTGGTGATGATGCTGCGCGTCTGGTTCAGCAGGGCCTCGCCGATGCTGGTGGGCTGGGGTTGCCAGCCATCGCCGTCAGCCGCCTCGATGGCAGCGGCGGCTGCCGTGGCTGCGTCAACCGCTGCGGTGTCCAGGTCCGCGCGCTCCTTGGCCTGCATGGCCGTCACCAGGGCGGGCAGAGCCTGCACCGGCGCCAGGCCCCGCTCGTTGTTGTCATCTTCCAGCTTCTTGCGCTGCGCGGGGTTGCGCTCGATGGCGGCGCGCACCAGAGCATCCACTTCTGCAAAGGCGGCAACGACCGCCGTATCGGCCGCCAGCTTGCCATCGTTGAGGGTCTGGCTGGCATCGCCATAGCCGAAGTCGGAATAGGTGATCTTCTTGAGTTCTTCGTCGCTGATCTTGAGCGCTGCCCAGTCACGGTCCTTGTGGGCCTCCTCCATTGCGGTATCAGGCTTGGGTTTGCGCACGGCCTCCCAGCTCCACAAGGCAAAGTTGAACAAGGTGAACAGCACCAGGATCACCATCACCAGGCGCATCAGATACAGCAGGCCGCTCTCTATTTTTCCGAGCATCGATTCCATCCCCCATGGGTTATGCAAAACCCGCGAGTGTGCCATGTGGCCATGACACGATGGAGGTTGCCGCTCGTCTCTGTGGTTACTGTTTGTTGCGAGGCTGGCGGGTGCACCACCAGCAGATCAGCGAGCCCAGAGTGACCAGGGCCACACCTTGCCAGAAGCTCCAGCCCGGTTGCACCTGCAGCCACACCGTACCCACCAGGGCTGACAGCACGGGGGTGAAGTACGAGCCCACCGCCATCACCGTGAGATTGCCGTGGCGGATACCGTAATCCCAGCAGCTGTAGCCCAGCGCCGTAAGACCGCTCAGCATGCCCAGTTGCAGCACCGCAGGTATAGACCACTGCAGAGCGCTTTCGGCGCTGATGGCATATTTGGCCCACAGCACCGCCGCCACCGCCCACAAGAAGGCGGGCAGGGCGTTGGCGCCATGCGCATACCGCTTGGAGAGCACCGAGTAGCAGGGCCAGAGCCAGGCCGCGGCAAAGGCCAGTCCATAGGCGAGCGGGTTGCTCTGCACATTGGCCCACACGCTGGCAATCGACAAGGCGCTGTCGCCCTTGAGTACCAGCACGATACCGGCCATGGCCAGCAGCACCCCGGGCACGAGGCCGATGCGAAAGCGCTGCAGGCCGAACACGGTGGCCAGCACGATGGTGAGGCTGGGCCAGAGGTAATTGATCATGCCCAGCTCCAGCGTCTGCGTGCGGTTGCTGGCAAAGCCGAGGGAGAGCGACAACGCTATCTCGTACAGCACGAACAGCAGGCCGCAGCCCCACAGATAGGCGGGGTGCATCTTGCGCAGCTGTACCGTGCGCGGCATGCCAAAGCGCAAGGTCACCAGCAACGCGCTTGCCGTGAAGACGGAGGCAGCGCCACCAATCGGCCCCAGGTGTTCGGCCACGCTGCGAAACAGCCCTACCGACGTCGACCAGCACAGCACGGCTGAAAGCCCTACCAGGGTGGCGCGAGGATGGGTGCTGGGGGCGGAGGGCGAGGAGGCGTCGGAAGGCATCGGAACAGGCAGAAGCAGAAGGCGCCTTGCATGGTAGCGGCAAAGCACGGGGCCTGTCTGTCGCCTGCCGTATTCCGAGCCGCTAACATAACCCTTGATACGTCGTTGCTTCGCCTTGTCGTACTTTTGTACTGTCTGCGGCTTCGCGCCTCGTCTCAACCGCAAATCTACGATTTGCTGGGTTATGTTAGCGGCTCTAAGGGTAAATCAGCCGCTTGCGCTTGATTGGGCAGCGCAAGCAGCTATCAAAATAATAGTGTCAGCCGGCAATATGGCTGCCAAAGGCCAGTGCGGCAAACAGGGTGGCGACAATCACCAGCACAGCAAAGGCGATGAGGCCACGGTTTTCGCTGCGTTCGGCGGCTGCCAGCTCTTGGGCCGTAGGCACATGATTGGGTCGGGTGTAGTCCATGCTGAATCTCCAAAGCGTTGCAGCCGCACGCCGTGCAGCTGCCCAGTGGCTAGACTATAAAAGCTCGCCGTCCGCTTGTGGTGCAGCAAATCTAGGTGTTTTACCTGTATACAGAATCTGCATGCAATGTGCGCGGACAGATATGCCCTCGCATGTGCTGACGCCCCCGATTCCTGTTGCGTAGACGGTTTGCGCGATCAGCAGTGTTGAAGGGAACAGTGCGCGCCCGGCGAGCAATGGCCAATCGCCGCAAAAGCTGCGCGCACAGTCGATCTGCTCTACAGACTGCGCGTGCGGTCGCCGGTGGACAGCGCGTGCATTGGGTGGCGCAAGGTAGGGTCGAACGGGTTGATCTGGCTGCTGAGCGCTCTGGCTTCGCGCAGCAGCATGTCGCGTACGGCTGGCAGGCGTTCGTCGTTCAGGCGGGCCGTGTGTGTGCCGATGGACAGCGCAGCCACCACATGGCCATTGCGGTCGAATACCGGTGCTGCCAGGCCTGCCATGCCTTCGAGCAGACCGGAGTTTCTGGCTGTGTAGCCCTGGCTCAGCGCTCTGTTGATTTCCGTGCGCATGTACACCTCGTCGTACACGTTGTAGTGCTGGATGCGCGGCAGGTTGTAGCGCAGCACCTCTTCGCGCTCGGCGTCGGGCAGGTTGGCCAGAATGACGAGTGAGCCCTGGCCGACGCCCAGTGGAATGCGGCCGCCAATGTCGCCCGTGAAGGTGCGGATGGGGAACTGGCCTTCGATCCGGTCCAGACACACCGCATCAAAACCGGAGCGCACCATCAGGATCACCGTGTCGCTCAGGCTGGCAGACAGGCGCAGCAGCACGGGCCGCGCGAGGCTGCGCAGATCCTGTACACCGCCAGCAAGCGCCGCCAGCGAGAACAGATCAAGGCCCAGCCGGTACAGCTTGTGCTGCTGGTCCTGCTCCACCACGCCTTCCTGCACCAGGCCTTGCAGCAATCGGTGGGTGGTGGCCTGGGTCAGGCCGATTTCCTTGGCCAGGTGGGTCACACGCACGCCTTCCTTCTGGTGCGCGGCCAGCGCGCGCAGCACCACAAAGCTGCGATGCAGGGTGCCGCGCTGGTGGCTGGCGGTGTCTTCGTTGTCGTGGTCCATGATGTACGCGGAATAAAACAATGAGTTTTTCGATTTTTATTCCGTTTAACGGAATAAATCAAATTTATCTTCCATTATTAGTATTTATACCGTGTCTCTGCCTGGCCTGCATTCCGAAAATTGGCGAATTCTTGAAAACATCGTCCATGCCTACGCGTTGACCAACAGGGCTGCTGTGCATGCCACCGAGGTGATCCCCATGAGCTTTTTACGTCTTCACCAAATCTCCAAACAGTACGGCACCACACGCGTGGTCAGCGGCTTCAATCTGGAGGTGAGCAAGGGTGAATTTGTCTCGCTGCTCGGCCCGTCGGGCTGCGGCAAGACCACCACCTTGCAGATGATTGCGGGTTTTGTGGATGTGAGCGAAGGCCGTATCGAGCTGGATGGCCGCGACATCACCCGGGCCAAGGCCAACGAGCGCGGCCTGGGCATCGTGTTCCAGACCTATGCCCTTTTCCCCCACATGACGGTGCGCCAGAACGTGGAATTTGGCCTGGAGATGCGCAAGGTGGCCCAGCCCGAGCGCAGCGAACGCGCCAGCGACGCGCTAGCCCTGGTGCACCTGGCGCAGTACGCCGACCGCTACCCGCGGGAGCTGTCCGGCGGCCAGCGCCAGCGCGTGGCCCTGGCGCGTGCGTTGGTGATCAAGCCGCCGGTGCTGCTGCTGGATGAGCCGCTGTCGAACCTGGATGCCAAGCTGCGTGAGGAAATGCAGTTCGAGCTGCGCGAGATCCAGCGCAAGGTTGGCACCACCACCATCATGGTCACCCACGACCAGAGCGAAGCCATGTCGATCAGCGACCGGGTGGTGGTGATGGAGGCGGGCCGCATCACGCAGGTGGATACGCCGCATACGGTGTACGAGCACCCGCATAACGCCTTCATCTCCACCTTTGTGGGCAAGGCCAACCTGCTGCAGGCCACGGTGCAGCCGATGCCCTCGGCACAGGGCGGAGCCGTGGCCCAGGTGGGCGGGGTGGCGATCGAGGTGGTGGGCACGGGAGCGCTGCCTGCCAGTGGCGCGCCCGTGTTGCTGGGCCTGCGCCCGGAGAAAATCCTGCTGTCCGCGATTGACGCTGGCCGCGTGCAAGGCCAGGTGCGCGAGCGTTTCTTTCTGGGCAATACCTGGATGTACACCGTGGAGTGTCCGCTGGGCACGCTCACCGTCACCGCCGCCAACGACGGCAGCGAGCCGCATGGGGTGGGCAGCACGGTGGGCATGGCCTGGTGCGACAGCAATGTGCGCGTGATTGCCGGTGAAGGAGTGGCCGCATGAGCCGCCCTGCCGTAACCATGGCGCAAGGCGCCCCGATGCCCGGGCGGCGCAACTGGGCCCCCTGGGGCATGAGCGCACCAGCCCTGCTGCTGTTTGCCGTGATGCTGGTGGTGCCGCTGATCCTGACGACCATTCTGTCGTTCAACGTCTACAACGCCGACAGCGGTCCGGTGGCCGGTACGTTCACCATCGAGCACTATGTGCATATCGTCACCGACAGCTACTACTACGAGATTTTCTGGCGCACGCTGTGGATCTCTGCTGTGGTCACCGTGATCTGTATTGCCATCGGCGCGCCCGAGGCCTACATCCTGAGCAAGATGCGCGCACCCTGGCGCTCCATCTTTCTGCTGATCATCCTGGCGCCGCTGCTCATCTCCGTGGTGGTGCGCGCCTTTGGCTGGAGCATGCTGCTGGGCCCGGAGGGGTTGATCAACACCGTGTTCAAGGCCGTCGGAATCGGCAGCGTGAAACTGCTCTACAACGAGACCGCCATCGTGATTGCGCTGGTGCATGTGATGCTGCCCTTCATGGTGATCCCGGTGTGGACTTCGCTGCAAAAGCTCGACCCTTCGGTGGAAAGCGCCTCGCTGTCGCTGGGGGCATCGCACGCCACTACCTTGCGCCGCGTGGTGTTCCCGCAGGTTCTGCCCGGCATTCTGTCGGGCAGCCTGATCGTGTTTGGTCTGGCGGCCAGCTCGTTTGCCATCCCGGGCCTTCTGGGCGGGCGCCGGGTCAAGATGGTCGCCACCCTCATCTATGACGAATACCTGCACGAGCTGAACTGGCCCCTGGGCGCGGCCATCGCCTTTGTGCTGCTGGCTGCCAATCTGGTCATCATGCTGGGCTGGAACCGCATGGTCGAAGGCCGCTACCGCAAGACGCTGGGCTGAATGGCGAGGTAACACACAATGCAAAAAAACGGACCCATTGCCCTCATCTTCAACGCGCTGGTCATCACCTTCATGCTGGCGCCGCTGGTCATCGTCTGCCTGGTGGCGTTCACCCCGGAAGAAACGCTGACGATCCCTACCACCAGCTTCTCGCTGCGCTGGTTCGACCAGGTGCTGCACCATCCGGATTTCGTGCAATCGTTCTGGAACAGCCTGGGTCTGGCCGTATCTGCGGCATCGATTTCCACAGCCCTGGCGGTACCCGCTGCAATAGCGCTGGTGCGCTACGAGATTCCGGGTCGCGGCGCGCTGCAGGCGCTGTTTCTCTCGCCGCTGATCATTCCACACCTGGTGCTGGGCGTGGCCATGCTGCGCATGTTCTCGCTGGTGGGCGGGCAGGGCAGCTTTGGCTGGCTGATCTTTGCGCACGCACTGGTGGTGATGCCCTACACCATGCGCCTGGTGATGGCTGCGCTGATCGGCTTTGACCGCAGTGCCGAGCAGGCTGCATATTCGCTGGGGGCAAGCAATGCCACCGTGTTCAAGCGCATCACCCTGCCAATGATCCTGCCGGGCATCACCGGCGGCTGGCTGCTGGCTTTCATCAACAGCTTTGACGAGCTGACGATGTCGATCTTTGTCATATCACCCAGCACGGTCACCTTGCCGGTGCGCATGTACATGTATGCCACCGAGTCGCTCGACCCGATGATGGCTGCCGTTTCGGCACTGATCGTGTTCATCACGCTGGGCTTGATGCTGCTGCTCGACAAAGTTTATGGCCTGGATCGCATTCTGATTGGCAAGCACTGATGGCACACGTAAAAACCGACAGCAACGCAGCCCAGTTGCAACGGCTCAAGGAGCAGGGCCGCGCGCCCGTGGCCTTTATGCTCAACGGCCAACCTGCTCAGGCCCTGCAGGGCGATACGGTGCTGACCGCCGTGCTGACGCAATCGGCACAACTGCGCACCCACGAGTTCGCGGGAACGCCGCGCGCGGGCTTTTGCATGATGGGTGCCTGCCAGGACTGCTGGGTCACCCTGGGAGGCACTGACGCGGGCCGCAAGGTGCGCGCCTGCTCCACAGCGTTGCAGGCGGGCATGCAGGTGTGCACCACGTCTGGTGCCGTTGCCACGGCTGCACTGGTGGAGGTGCAGCCATGATCGGCAGCGATTTCTACCTGGACGACCCGCGCCCGGCCGATGGCGCGGCCGTGATCGTGGGTGCTGGCCCTGCCGGTATCCGTGCCGCCCAGACCCTGCTTGCCCACGGCGTGCGGCCTGTCGTCATCGACGAAGCGCCCAAGGCCGGTGGCCAGATCTACCGCCGCCAGCCCGACGGTTTTGCCCGCACGCCCAAGGATTTGTACGGTTTTGAGGCGGGCCGCGCCACCGCCTTGCACCAGACCTTTGACAGCCTGCGTGCAGACATCGACTACCGGCCTGACACCCTGGTATGGAACGCGCAGGGCCACACGCTGGACCTGCTGCACACCGCCAGCCGCACGGCAGACACCGTGCGCTGGCGCGATGTGATCGTGGCCACCGGCGCCACCGATCGCGTGCTGCCAATCCCCGGTTGGACACTGCCTGGCGTCTACACCTTGGGCGGTGCCCAGGTCGCACTCAAATACCAGGGCTGCGCCATTGGCGACGCGGTGGTGTTTGCCGGCACCGGGCCGCTGCTGTACCTCGTGGCCTACCAGTACGCCAAGGCGGGCGGCAAGGTGTGTGCGGTGCTGGATACCGCGCCCGCTGCGCAACGTTACAAGGCAGCTCCCGCCATGCTGGCGCAACCGGCGGTGACTGCCAAAGGCGTGTACTACGTGAGCTGGCTGATGCTCCACAACGTACCCGTGCACCATGGCGTGCAACTGCTGCGGGCAGAGGGCGGGGCGGAGGATGAGCGCGTGCAGGCCCTGGTGTGGAAAGATGCGCAAGGCGCGGAGCAGCGCACGGCCTGCAGCGCCGTCGGCCTGGGCTACGCATTGCGCCCCGAGACGCAACTGCCGGACCTGCTGGGCTGCGAGTTTGCCTTCGCGCCGCTGCACCGCTGCCATGTACCGCAGACCGATGCAGACCGCCGCAGTTCAATACCCGGTGTGTATCTGGCTGGCGACGGCGCAGGCATCATGGGGGCGGATGCTGCCGAGATGTCGGGCGAACTGGCTGCCTTGGCACTGCTGCAGGATCGCGGTATCCAAATTGATGCTTCGCGTGCCTCCCTCCTGCGCCAGCAGCTCCTGAAAACAGAGCGTTTTCGGCAGGCACTGGAAGTGGCCTTCCCGTTTCCCGAGGATTGGGCCGCGCGCGCGAGCGATGATCTGGTGGTGTGCCGCTGCGAAAACATCACCGCAGGCGAGATGCGCAGCACGGCCGCTGCCAATGCGAATGGCGATATCAACCGCATCAAGGCGCTGTGCCGCGTGGGCATGGGGCGTTGCCAGGGGCGCATGTGCGGTGTGGCGGCGACCGAGATTCTGGCCGATGCGTTGCAGGTGCCGGTAGAGAACGTCGGCCGCATCCGTGGCCAGGCGCCGATCAAGCCCCTGCCGCTGGACATGACCGTGGCTGCCACTGCACAGGAGGCTGCCCATGGTTAAGCATCTGGCCACCGAGGTGGTGGTGATAGGCGGCGGCATCATGGGCGCAAGCACCGCACTGTTTTTGCGTCAGCGCGGCGTCAACGTGGTGATGCTGGAGCGCGACCTGTGCGGCTCGCGTTCAAGCGGCGTCAACTTTGGCGGCGTGCGCCGCCAGGGCAGGTCACTCGCCATGCTGCCGCTGTCGCAGCGCTCGCATGCGTTGTGGGGACGGCTGACCGAGTTGATCGGCACCGAGGCCGAGTACGAGCGCTCGGGCCATTTCAAGATTGCGCGCTCGGATGCAGACATGGAGTCGCTCGTGCGCTACGCCGAGATGACGCGCGACTGCGGCCTGGGCCTGCAGCTGCTCGATGGGGTAGAGCTGAAAAAGCGCTTTCCCGTAGGCGGCACGCAGGTGGTGGGCGGCTCGTTCTGCCCTGAAGACGGCCAGGCCAACCCGCGCCTGCTGGCGCCTGCCTTTGCTGCCGCTGCGCGCCGCGCAGGCGCGCAGGTGCTGGAACACACACCGGTACAGGCGGTGGAGCACAACGGTCAGCGCTTTGTGGTGCGCGCGCCGGGGCTGGAGATCAAGGCCAACATCGTGGTCAACGCGGCTGGCGCCTGGGCGGGCCAGTTTGCAGAGCAGTGCGGCGAGCCGGTGCCCATGCGCATCCGCCCGCCCGCCATGGGCGTGACGGAGCCATTGCCGCATTTTCTGCACTGGAGCCTGGGCGTGGAGGGCGGCAGCATCTATTGCCGCCAGGTGCGCCGTGGCAACGTGGTGTTTGGCGGCGGCCCGGGCCTGGTGCTGGACGACACCCGCGCCCGCAACCGCGCCACCACCATCTGGGAACAGCTGCCGCAATTGGTGGCGCTCTTGCCGCAGCTCAAGAACGCACAACTGATCCGCACCTGGAGCGGCAACGAGGGCGCGCTGCCCGACCATGAGCCCATCATCGGCGCCAGCAGCCGCATTGCAGGCCTCTACCATGCCTTCGGCTTTGCGGGCGGGGGCTTCCAGCTCGGCCCCGGCGTGGGTGAGGTGATGGCCGAGCTGATTGCGCAGGGCCGCAGCAGCACGCCGATTGACGCTTTCCGTATCGACCGATTCTTGCAACCTGCTTCCGCTGGCGAAGCCTCTTCTCCCACCCCCGAAAGGAAAATCGCATGACGACAAAGACAACCAAGACCTCTCCGCTGCGCGGTGCCATTCGGGCGACAGCCCTGGTGGCGGCGGTGGCTGCAATAGGAGCAGCGCACGCACAGACCAAGACCATCTACATCGGCATGAATGGCGGCAACATGGAGCGCACGTACTCGCAGTTCGTCTTCCCGCCGTTTGAAAAGGCCAACAATGTGAAGGTGGTGGTGGTGCCTGGTACCTCGACCGATATCCTCGCCAAGGCACAGGCCAGCAAGGACAAGGCCCAGATGCAGGTAATGACCCTGGACGACGGCGTGATGTACCGCGCCATCGGCATGGGCCTGTGCGAAAAGCTCAAGCCGTCGGCCAACATCAATGACATTCCGGCCATTGCCAAGATCAAGGACAGCGCGGTAGGCCTGTCAATGGGGCTGACGGGCCTGGCCTACAACACCAAGATGTTTGCTGAAAAGGGCTGGGCAGCGCCCACCTCCTGGGGCGATCTGGCCGACCCCAAGCTCAAGGGCAAGGTGGTGGTGCAATCCATGCCCGCATCGTCCTTCGGCCTGCATGCCTTCCTGATGTTCAACCGCCTGAAGGGTGGCAACGAGAAGAATGTGGACCCGGCATTCAAGGCCTGGCCCACCACCATCGGCCCGAACGTGGTGGAATACATTCCCAATTCGTCCAAGGTGGTCGAGATGATGCAGGCCGGTGATGCGGCCATCTTCCCCTACACCCTGACGCAGGCCGAGCTGATGAAGTCCAAGGGCATTCCGATGGAGTACGTGGCACCCAAGGAAGGCGCGGTGGTGCTGATGACGGCCATGTGCGTGCTCAGCAACAACCCCGAATCGGAGTTGGCGCACAAGCTGCAGGACTACCTGGTGAGCCCCGAAGCCCAGGCCCTGGCCATGGAAAACGGCAGCTACAACCCGGTGACGCCTAAAGCCAAGCTGCAAGGCAAGGCCGCTGAAGAGCAGAACAAGATGAACGCCATCCTGAAAAATGCAGTGGCGGTGGATTGGGACGTGATCAACGCCGACCGTCCTGAGTGGAACAAGCGCTGGAACCGGACGGTGGAGCGCTGAGGCACTGCGGTCTTTCAAAGGCACAAAAAACAAAAGCGACCGCGGGTCGCTTTTGTTTTGATAGCTACTGGCAATTGTCTTTGTTATGTTTCAGGCATTTTGATGCTTGAAAACTATGAAAAGCAAGCGCTTTGCGCTATGTTTTTACATGCCGAGCATCAGCTTGAGGTTCTGCACCGCAGCGCCGCTGGCACCCTTGCCCAGATTGTCGAGGCGAGCAATCACCACGGCCTGGCGCAACTGCTCATTGCCGAACACGCGAATCTCCAGGTTGTTGGTGCCCGCCAGCGTATCAGCGGCCAGCTTGTTGTCGTCCGTGGGGGGGAGCACCTTCACCCATTGTTCCGCCTGGTTGGTCTTGGCGTAGTGAGCCGCCAGCGCATCGTGCAGATCGCTCATCAGCGGTTTGGTGGGCAGCTCTTCGAGGTGCAGGGGCAACTGCACCAGCATGCCTTGCGCAAAATTGCTGACAGCCGGAATGAACACCGGGCGGCGCGTCATGCCGGTGTACTTCAGGATTTCAGGGATGTGCTTGTGCGTCAGGCCCAGCGCATAGGCCTCGTAAGGAGCGGCGGTGTCGGCCTCGTAGGCCTCAATCATGGTGCGGCCGCCGCCGCTGTAGCCAGAAACCGAAGGCAGCGCGAGCGCTGCATCGGGCGCGATCAGGCCCGCATCAACCAGCGGGCGCAGGATGGCAATGGCGCCCGTGGCATAGCAGCCAGGGTTGGAGACGCGCTTTGCCCCTTGCACGGCTGCCTTCTGGCTGGCGCTCAATTCAGGAAAGCCATACACCCATGCATCATTGGTACGGTGCGCGGTGGAGGCATCAATGATCTTGATGGTGCGCCCGGTTTCCTGCTCGATGGCATCCACCATGGCAGCGGTTTCCTTGGCGGCGTCATCGTGCAGGCACAGGATGACGAGATCGACACCAGCAATCAGCGTCCGCTTGGCCGCAGGGTCCTTGCGCAACTCGGGCGCAATGCTTACCAACTCCACGCCTGGCATGTCCACCAGGCGCTCGCGAATCTGCAACCCGGTGGTGCCAGCTTCGCCGTCGATAAACACTTTTGCCATTGCCATAACTCCTGCAGTGCTGCGGCATGGGTAAGCCCGGCCGCCATTGGATGGGAAAACACCTATTTTCATACAAAGCAGCCATTTGTGGGCTGGTGGTGCGAAATTTTGTGTCCAGAGCATGTTCTTCGCCCTGAGGTGAGGGCCTGCAGGCAGCAAGGCGCTTACCCTAAAACCGTGACAGGCACGGCAGGGCGTCGCAAAAATCCTGCAGTGTCCGGGTATTTATGTGGGAGTCACCTGCAGATGTTCTCCCTGCGCGTGATGAAAGACAGGTTGGGCAATAGGGAAGGGCATTGGCGCGCAACAGACTTCAATAGTTAGCTATACAAATAGTAGCTATAAGCATTTGTACCTAAGGTAAATCCAGAGTGCCCGCTCAGGATGCATGGCCGAGCGCAGGCCATGGCGCAGTGCAGCATGTTAAATTCGCGGGTTGCCAGGCCTCCTAGCCCAGTTTGCGAGTTCTTTGTTCTGCGCGCATGGCCGCCGGGTTTTTCCCTTTTTTGTTTTACTCCGAGAGACACTCATGAAAATTCATGAATACCAAGGCAAGGAAATCTTGCGTCAGTTCGGTGTGCCCGTTCCGCGTGGCATTCCCGCTTTCACTGTGCAAGAAGCAGTGGAAGCCGCACAAAAGCTGGGTGGCCCGGTTTGGGTGGTGAAGGCCCAGATCCACGCAGGCGGCCGCGGCAAGGGCGGCGGCGTGAAGGTGGCCAAGACGATCGACGATGTGAAGAAGCTGGCTGAGCAGATCCTCGGCATGCAGCTGATCACGCACCAGACCGGCCCTGAAGGCCAGAAGGTTCGTCGCCTGTACATCGAAGACGGCGCCGACATCCAGAAGGAATACTACCTGTCTGCCGTGACCGACCGTGGCACGCAGAAGGTGGCCTTCATCGCTTCGAGCGAAGGCGGCATGGACATCGAGGAAGTCGCGCACAGCACCCCCGAGAAGATCGTCAAGGTGTTCATCGACCCCCTCAAGGGCTTCACCCAGGCCGACGGCGAAGAGCTGGGCAAGGGCATCGGCATGCCTGCGGACTCGATGGCGCAGTTCATCGACATCTGCCAGAAGCTGTACAAGTGCTACATGGACACGGATGCATCGCTGGTCGAAATCAACCCGCTCAACCGTGACTCCAAGGGCAACGTGATTGCGCTGGACGCCAAGTTCAACTTCGACTCCAACGCCCTGTTCCGCCACCCGGAAATCGTGGCCTTCCGCGACCTGGACGAAGAAGATCCTGCTGAAATCGAGGCTTCCAAGTTCGATCTGGCCTACATCAGCCTGGACGGCAACATCGGCTGCCTGGTGAACGGCGCCGGTCTGGCCATGGCCACCATGGACACCATCAAGCTGTTCGGCGGCGAGCCTGCCAACTTCCTGGACGTGGGCGGCGGTGCCACCCCCGAGAAGGTCACCGAAGCCTTCAAGATCATGCTCAAGAACCCCAAGGTCAAGGGCATTCTGGTCAACATCTTTGGCGGCATCATGAAGTGCGACACCATCGCCACCGGCGTGATCACCGCCTGCAAGGCCGTGAACCTGCAAGTGCCTCTGGTCGTGCGCATGAAGGGTACCAACGAAGAGCTGGGCAAGAAGATGCTGGCTGAATCGGGCCTGCCGATCATCAGCGCAGACACCATGGCCGAAGCGGCCACCAAGATCGTTGCCGCAGTGAAGTAAGCCCTGGAGAACACAACATGTCTATCTATATCAATAAAGACACCAAAGTCATTACCCAAGGCATCACGGGCAAGACCGGCCAGTTCCACACTGAAAAGTGCCAGGAATACGCAAACGGCAAGAACTGCTTCGTGGCTGGCGTGAACCCCAAGAAGGCTGGCGAAAAGATTTTCGACATCCCAATCTACGGTTCGGTCAAGGACGCGGCCAAGGACACCGGTGCAACCGTGTCTGTGATCTACGTGCCGCCCGCTGGCGCTGCTGCTGCCATCTGGGAAGCCGTGGAAGCCGATCTGGACCTGGCCATCTGCATCACCGAAGGCATCCCCGTGCGTGACATGCTGGAAGTGCGCAACAAGATGAAGGCCAAGGAAGCGGCCGGCGGCAAGAAGACCCTGCTGCTGGGCCCCAACTGCCCAGGCCTCATCACCCCCGGTGAAATCAAGATCGGCATCATGCCCGGCCACATCCACATGCCAGGCCGCATCGGCGTGGTGAGCCGCTCCGGCACGCTGACCTACGAAGCCGTGGCACAGCTGACCGAACTGGGCATTGGCCAGTCGTCTGCCGTCGGTATCGGTGGCGACCCGATCAATGGCTTGAAGCACATCGATGTGATGAAGGCTTTCAACGACGATCCCAACACCGATGCCGTCATCATGATCGGCGAAATCGGCGGTCCGGACGAAGCGGAAGCTGCACAGTGGTGCAAGGCCAACATGAAGAAGCCCGTCGTTGGCTTCATCGCTGGCGTGACTGCCCCCCCCGGCAAGCGCATGGGCCACGCAGGCGCGCTGATCTCCGGCGGCGCTGACACGGCTGATGCCAAGCTGGCCATCATGGAAGAGTGCGGTTTCACCATTACCCGCAACCCATCCGAAATGGGCCGCCTGCTCAAGGGCTTGCTGAAGTAAGAACGTGCACGGAGCCTCCGCGTACCCGTAAAGAGGCTCCGAGCGGTATCTACGCAAAATTACGCATGTAAAGAGCGGTTTGCGCCGCTACACTGCGTACTCCAACTAAAAAGAAGACGCCAGATCTCCATGATCTGGCGTCTTTGCATTCATAACTACGGAGCGCAAAATGGAGTACCTCAGTCACCCCGACTTCTGGATCGGGCTGGTCAAAATCATCTGGATCAACATCATTCTCTCGGGCGACAACGCGGTTGTCATTGCCCTTGCAGCACGTTCACTCCCGCCTGAGCAGCAGAAAAAAGCCATCATGTTTGGCTCCGGCGCCGCCGTGGTGTTGCGGATTGTGCTGACTGTGGTGGCCGCCAAGCTGCTGGAGCTGTCCTTCCTGCAGATCGTCGGAGGCTGCCTGCTGCTGTGGATCGGTCTGCAACTGCTGACCAGCAATGAAGACGACGAAGGCGCATCCAAGGGCACCGGCTCGATGATGACCGCCATCCGCACCATCCTGATTGCCGATCTGGTGATGAGCCTGGACAACGTGATTGCTGTGGCCGCAGCGGCTCAGGGCAACATGGTGCTGCTCATCCTGGGCCTGGCCATCTCCATCCCTCTGGTGATCTTTGGCTCCACGCTGATGATCAAGCTGATGGAGCGTTTCCCCGTGATCGTCATCCTGGGCGCAGGCCTGATCGGCTGGGTTGGCGGCGAAACCATCATGAACGACAGACTGCTGCACAGCTATGTCGAGGCCAACCCTGCGCTGCACTACATTGCCGCTGCTGCAGGTGCTGCGCTGGTGGTGGGGCTGGGCCTGTGGCTGCAAAAGCGAGGCGAGGCGAAAGCCGCCTGATCTGCCCTCACCACCATCTTCCAGAAAAGCGCCCGAGGGCGCTTTTTTTGCGCCCGAAACCCACGCGTGAGCGACGATACGTATCGTTTGTTAACAAAACTATCAAGACCGGAAACTCCATTGTGATTTTACGTATAATTACATGGAGGTAAATCAACATGCCACGCTTAATAGTTTCTTTAGATGGAATGGTGGTTCAGGACTATGTGCTCAAAGAGTCCAGAACTACCCTGGGCCGCCGTTCCTCCAACGACATCATCCTCACCGACATGGCTGTCAGTGGGGAGCATGTTGCATTCACCTATGAAAAGAAAATTGGCATCGTGGTGGTGGAAGACCTGGGCAGCACCAACGGCACCCGGGTCAATGGCATCAAGATCCGCCGCCAAGTGCTCCAAAGCGGCGATCTGCTCGATATCGGCAAATGCCGCATCCGCTTTTTGATGAGCTCCATCGCACCAGAGACCGGTTCGCCCAATGGCGGTTTCTATACCGAAGCGCTGTCCGTCCCTGTGCCCCACATGCTGCCCGAGAACGAGTCGCATGAAGAAGGTCCATCCACATCGCCTGCAGCATTTCCCCACCATGAGGAAGCGCCCTATAACGCTGGTGCCCACCTGCGCGCAGTCAAAGGTGCTGATGAAGACGTGATGCTCTCCAAGATCGTGACCGCCGTAGGCCGCCCTGGCATCGCAGTGGTGGCCTTCACGAGGCGCGGCAAGGGCTACGTGGTCTCCAAGGTGGACGGTGCCACCGACGCCAAGCTCAATGGTCGCGCGCTGAGCACTACCGAAGCGGTGGTCAAAGGTGGCGACAAGATTGAGCTGGCGGGCATGGAGTATGAGTTCTTGAGTTGATGATTGATTGTCTGCTCACTCCTTCAATCCTTAGACCAACGGCACCTTCGGGTGCCGTTGTCATTTTGAGGGCGGAAGGTTGATGCTCGCTGGCAGATAGCCTGTAGAGTGACAAAAATGTCGAGGCAGGCGTAATGTGACAAAAATGCCTGTTTGCAACAATCAATTAACAAAAAAGCCGCAATTTTGTCAGCCTCACGCAAGCTGACGCACACCGCCAAAAGTTGGCACGGCGCTTGCACTACTACTCACAAGCCAAGTCGCTGTGATCTGGCTACTAGTTTCAATACAGATTCCATAGAGAGGTTTCAACATGCTGCGTAAGATGCAAAAGGGTTTCACCCTGATCGAACTGATGATCGTTGTGGCGATTATTGGTATTTTGGCTGCTATCGCTCTGCCTGCATACCAAGACTACACCATCCGTACCCGCGTTTCGGAAGGTCTGGTGCTGGCAAGTGCTGCTAAGGGCGCTGTTTCGGAGACTTTTGCAAATACCCCTAGCGGAAAAATCATTGCATATGGTGGCTCGGGTGCTCAAGCTGCTCCAGCTGCTGGTGAAGCAGTATATGGTTACGAATTTACGCCGGGCACCAACGTAGGTAGCATTGCGATTTCTGCAATCGCGAATGTTGCTACTCCAGCTGCTGGTGAAGGTTCGATCACCGTCACTTACACTGCAGGTAGCCAAGTGGCAACTGCTTTGGGCAATGTGCTGGTTCTGGAGCCTGGCAGCGAAACTGTGACGAACACTGCACAGCCTTTGAAGCCTCTTGTCGCTGGCGCTCCTGTGGTATGGGGTTGCGGTACAAAGGCTGGTCCTGAAAAGTACAAGTACCTGCCTGCAAACTGCCGCTTTGCTGCACGATAATTGGTTATTTGGTTAAATAAAAAGAGGAGCGATGCTCCTCTTTTTTTGTCTCTATTTATGTTCAATAACCGTCTCATTGCTGCTTCAAAAGCAGGTGTATGCCATTTCTTCTGTAGTGCTCTAATTGCAGCGGTTATCGCGTATCTCGTCTTTGTTATTTGGTATCCTATTCCTTACCGTGAATTGGCAGGTGGGTTGCATCTTTTCTGGATATTGGTAGGGGTTGATGTGGTATGTGGCCCACTGTTGACTGCGGTGATCTTCAATCCTAAAAAATCTAAAAAAGAGTTAAGAATTGATATCTCTTTGATTGTGATAATTCAATGTGCAGCGCTATGTTATGGGGTTTTTAGCATATACCAAGCAAGACCAGTAGCATTGGTATATGAGGTAGATAGATTTGTTGCAGTCAGTGCAGCGCAAATACACCCACAGGACACCGCTCTTGCACCGAATGAATATAAGGAATTCTCTTTTTTTGACAAGCCAAAATTATTGGCTATTCGATCAGCAAAGAATGGGGAAGAAACGCTGGAAAGCATAGATATGTCCATGAAGGGTGTGGAGCCCAGCGAGAGGCCGAACTGGTGGCAAGCCTACGATATGAGCCGCGATATGGTCAAGACCAGAATGAAGCGCCTGAGTAGCCTGTATGCGAAGGGACAAGACCAAGAAAAACTAACTATCGACAAAGCTGCTGCTTTTTACGGATTTGAAAAGGACAATTCTTACTATTTGCCATTGGTGAGCAAAAGAATGCTTGATGCGTGGAGTGTTGTTTTGAACGGTGACGCTACGATCATTGGATATGTAAGGGTCGATGGGTTTGAGGACTAAAGTGCTAGAGATTCGATGTTTTTATATTTTCCACCGGTTTTCCTAATTAGGGAGATATCTTTAAATATCATTTTTGGATCAACCGCCTTACACATATCATAAATAGTCAATAGCGCAATCTGCACCGCAGTAAGGGCCTCCATCTCCACCCCCGTCTGCCCCACCGTCTCCGTCCGCGCCTCGCAGCGGACAGCATTTTTCTCCGGCAGCACTTCAAAATCCACTGACACCTTGGTCAGTGCAATTGGGTGGCACAGAGGGATCAGATCGCTGGTTTTCTTGGCGGCCATGATGCCAGCGAGGCGTGCCACGCCCAGAACGTCGCCTTTCTTGGCGGTGCCAGCCTGGATGATGGCCAGGGTTTCTGGCTGCATGGTGATGTAGCCTTCTGCAATGGCAATACGGTGGGTGGCAGGTTTGGCGCCTACGTCTACCATATGGGCTTGGCCCTGGGCGTCGAAGTGGGTGAGTTCATTCATGGCGTGTGCTTTCAATCTCAATCGCTGGTATCTCTTGTCTCTGCGCAGCATGTGCAACTTGTGCGAGGGTGCTTCATCATACGTGTTAGCGTTGTCGTTGCCTGCATGGAGATTGCGACAGGCAATGCCTTGACTCCGCCCTGGGCGTCATATCTTTTGCTACACGGAATTTTGATGAAAAAATGGCTGTTTGCGCGTACGGGATGTGCGCTGTTAGCTACTAATTTGATAGTTTCAGCTGCGCTGGCTCCTATGGCGACCCACGCCCAGGGGAGTTTGCCAGCCATGGGCGAAGGCGCCGAGATGACGACCAGCGAGGAGCGGCGTCTGGGTGACGATATTGCACGCGAGATTTACCGCGATCCGCAGTTCATCGACGACCCGATTCTGTACGACTATGTCAACAGCATCTGGCAGGAATTGATGGCGGCCGCCAAGCAGCGCGGCACCTTGACGGCCGAGTTGCAGGAGCGCTTTGCCTGGCAGGTAATGCTGATCCAGGATGCGACCGTGAACGCGTTTGCGCTGCCTGGCGGTTTCATGGGGGTGCAGACTGGCTTGGTGGCGGTGGTGGGTAGCCGTGACGAGCTGGCGTCGGTATTGGCGCACGAGTTGAGCCATATCACCCAGCGGCATATCGCACGCATGATGGCGCAGCAAAAGCGCATGACGCCGGTGATGATTGCGAGCATGCTGTTGGGCGCACTGGCTGCCAGCAAGAACCCGGCTGCGGCGCAGGCCCTGATGATGGGCGGGACGGCTGCCGCCATTCAGACGCAGCTGAACTTTTCGCGCGATATGGAGCGCGAGGCGGATCGCACCGGCATGGGCTTGATGCAACCCGCAGGGTACTCGCAGGCGGGCTTTGTCACGATGTTTGAAAAGCTGCAGCAGGCCAACCGCATGAATGACAACGGCAGTTGGCCCTATCTGCGCACCCACCCGCTCACCACGGAGCGGATTGCCGATATGCAGTCGCGCCTGCCCAGCGGTGCAGCGCGCCAGCCGCAGGATGCAGGCATGGTGGCGCAGATGATGTCGGCGCGGGCCAAGGTGCTGTCGAAGGCGGAGCCCGCCGTACTGCAGCAATGGGTGCAACTGACGCAGGCGCCCGAGTTTGCCGCCAAGACGGCTGGGCAGCGTGCCGGTGGCTGGTATCTGGCGGCGCTGGCCAACAGCCAGCTGGGCCGTAGTGATGCAATGCGGGCGGCGCTGGACCAATTGGACGCATTGGTGCAGGGCCACCCGGATGCCACCCGGCAGGCTGGGCTGCTGCGCGCCGATCTGGCACTTGCCAACCGGGCGCCGGATGCCGCATTGGCTGCACTGGGCAAGCTGGCCGGTGCGGCTGTTGCCAATCCACAAGCACCCGCTGCTCGCAAGACGACGACGGTCAGCAATGCGGCAACGGGTCTGGTCAATGAAGCGGTCATCAGCCAGGGCGAAGACAAATCACTGCGCATATCGGATGCGGACGCCAGCACCTCCCTGGCGATGCCAACGAACTCGACCGCTGCGCCATTACCGGCAACCGGTGGTCTGGATCGGGCCGTTGCAATACTGGATGCGCAGGCCCTGGCGCAGCTGCCGTCCGCAGCCCTGGCGCAGCATGCCGATGTGCTGCGCAATACCAGCAATGCCTTGCAGAGCCTGACGGCGCAGTCTCCCAAGGACGCTGCTGCATGGCAAGCGCTGGCGACGGCATTCCGCCTGCAAGGCCAGCCCTTGCGCGCAATCCGTGCCGAAGCGGAGGCGCGCAGCGCCCAGTACGACTATGCGGCTGCCGTAGACCGCTTGCGTGCAGGGCAGGACATGGCGCGCAGCAGCCAGAACCGCACCGATTACTACGAGGCCTCGATCATCGATACGCGCCTGCGCGAGATGCAATCACTCGCGAAAGAGCAGGCGGCTCGTAAGTGATTCGATGGCCAGGCTGATGATGGAGTAGAGCAGCGAGCCGATCAGCGCGGCCCAGAAGCCATGCACTTGAAAGCCGCTGCCTGCGATTCCCGATGCGGCCCAGAACATCAGCGCATTGATCACGAAGAGAAACAGGCCCAGCGTGATCACCGTGACTGGCAGTGTCAGCACCACCAGAATCGGGCGCACGATGGCGTTGCACAGGCCGATCAGCAGGGCTGCAATCAATGCTGCACCAAAGCTGCGCACTTCTACGCCGCTATAGAGATAGGCCACGCACAGCAAGGCGAGGGCAGAGAGGAGCCATTTGATGAGGAGTTTCATGGTTGGGCAGCATAGCGGATTGCAGGAGCTGCGTCATGTCATCCCATTTCTCCAATATCGGATGTGAGTGTCGCTATTGCGAGACTCGCGCCCAGTGACAGTTGCTCCCCAGGCAACAAAAAAGCACCCGAAGGTGCTTGATGGGAGAGGCCCGGTGAGGACGGGCTGGTGATTTGATCAATCCAGAGCCAAGGTAAAGCAGACGCCCAGTACGCTGAGCAGCGACCCTGCCAGCTTGGCGCGGTGGGGCACGAAATCGGCCGAAGGCGGCTCCGAGATGGCCTTGGGGCGGCGCCAGTCCAGCACTTCAGCTTCCGGGTATTCGGCATGCAGCTGGGCAGTCATCTGCTGAACGCTCACCTCGGAGATATGGGTGGACACTCGTGCGCTCTGCAGCAGAGGGCTTTGCGGGATCAGGCCTTCAAACAGGTTCTTGGCCCACTTGTTGCGCCATTTGTCCAGCGTGCTGCGGTTGCCCCAGCGGCTGGCGCGGCGGGTGATCTTGGGGGCGCAAGCCACCAACACCCAGTGCTCTTCGCAGCTGGCTGCTCGCTCCGTCAAGCGTTGCAGGGCGAAAGCGGCGTCATCTACAAAGACTATTTTTACGTTCATCCAAGTGGCCTAGGTGGGCCGGGGGGCGCTTTGGGCGCCGCCCGGTGGTTGAAGGAAAATGTGGCTGTATCCGCTTAGTGGGACTTTTCTGCCGAGAGTTCCGCAGTCTTTTTGCTGGCGATCCACTTGCCCAGTGCCAGCACCAGCAGTGCGCCGCCTACATGGGCTACCCAGTACAGCGAGGTGGAGATCACCGCCATGCCCTTTTCGTCGGTCGTGCCCAGCTTGGGCATCCAGGTCCATTTCTCGGTGTTGACGAACACGGGGTCGGTCACGAGCATGCCACCTGCAATCCAGCCCAGCAGCATGCCGCCAGCCACGATGATGACAGGATAGCGTTCCATCAGCTTGATGACCAGTTGCGAGCCCCAGACGATGATCGGGATCGAGATGAGCAGGCCCAGGATGATGAGCAGCATCTGGTGCTCGCCGGAGCTTTGTGCGGCGCCGGCAATGGCGATCACGTTGTCCACCGACATGACCAGGTCGGCCACGATGATGGTTTTGATGGCCGCCAGCAACTTGTCGCTGCCCTGGATGTTGTCATGGCTCTCTTCATCGGGAGCCACCAGCTTGATACCGATCCACACGAGGAGGATGGCACCCACGACCTTGAGGAAAGGCAACGCCAGCAGCACCATGGCAAAGGCGATCAGGATGACGCGCAGCACAATGGCACCGGCGGTGCCGTAGATGATGCCTTTTCGGCGTTGTTCGGGAGGCAGTTTGCGGCAGGCCAGCGCAATCACGACGGCGTTGTCGCCACCGAGCAGGATGTCGATGATGATGATCTGGCCGAGGGCGATCCAGAAGGGTGTGTGCGTGAGAAAATCCAAATCCATGTAAGCACCTATTTTGAGAAACCGGTCGGTTTTGGAAAACCGCCAGCGATGGGGTGTCGTTACAGGTTTGAAGAGGCGACGTGTTCCGCTGCGGCGAGCGCGCAGGCAGGGGCAGTGGCTTCGAAAAACCTGTGGTGCGGCACCATGGTTTTCAAAGGTCTTGCTCAGATCATGTCGCCATGAACCTAACGCGCCGGAAGCTGTTGAGGCTTCGTATTGACGACGCATTATCTGTCCCCACACCTGCCGCAGGCAGCGCTTGGACGGGAGCTACTCCCCTTCGTCAGCCGGTATTGAAACACATGCCAGGGAACAATGGGTGAAAAGCCCCGGCGCGGCGTCGGAGTATTGCCCGGGGTCCGGTCTTTTCAAACCCAAGGCGCGCAGGGCAATTGTCATGGGCTCACCCGACGGGCAGATGCTGCGGTCTATGATCGCCAGGGTTATGGAGCGTATTTATATTACCGACATCGAGGCCGCGATCAACCACTGGCGCCTGCGGGTGCCCAGCGGCCCGGGGTTGGCACTGGCACCCGAAGTGTGCGCCCTGGCCGAGGTGTATGCGCAGATGGTGTTTAGGCGCGTTTCCGAGATAGACGCCGGCGCGCTGGATGGCGAGGCGATGTTTGCCTGGCTTGCCTGGTATGACACCACGCCGGATACGCCCTGCATCGCGATCTGCTCCACCAGCCAGGGTGACGGCTTCTGCAAAGGCTGCGGGCGTAGCTTCGAGGAGGTTCAGCACTGGCTGTCGTACTCGCCCGTGCAAAAGCGCGCCGTGTGGCAGCGCATCACGGCCGATGGCTCGGCGTGGCGTTTCAACCGCTATGCCGAGCGTGCTCTGGGTGTGGCACCCGTCAAGCTTGTTGAATGAAAATAGCTGCTGGCGCTTGATGCATAAGCGCCAGCAGCTATTGTTTTCATGGTATTCAGCGGCGTATGTGGCGCTGCCTCAACCAGTCGATAGGGGCTTTTTGCAGCAGCGGATGGCTTATTTCCAGCGAATCGGCTCCACGAACACGGTGCCAAGGTTGCTGGAGAGCGTCAGCTGCCCTTCCTGAATGGTTGCCTGCAGCTGCATGCTGCGCTCGGCGAGCCTGGCCAACTCCTGCGACACATCGGAGGGCAGGCGGAAGACTTCGAGCTTCTCCTGGCGCGCCAGTTTGCCTTCCAGGCCTTTCCACCATACTTCGGCGGCGTGGTGAAAACAGTACACCAGCATGTGGTCCGACTTGTTGCAGGCCTTGGTGATGGGCTTCTCCTCGGGCTGGCCCACTTCGATCCATACGCGCTTGGCGCCGGTGAAATCGGTCAGGTGGACATCCGGGTCATCGGGGTCGGACAGGCCTGCGCCAAAACCCAGGGTGCCATCGCCATTGCACAAATCCTGCAGTTGGTGGGCATTGAGCGCCATGGCCACCAGGCGCACCATCATGCGCTCGTCGGTTTCGCTGGGGTGGCGTGCCAGGGTCAGGTTGTGGTCGGCGTAGTAGTTGTGGTCGATGTCTGCAATCGACAGGTTGGCCTTGTAGACCGTAGATTTGAGCGCCATGGCGGGTAATGCTTCAAAAATAATAGCTGCTTGCGCTTTTGGGGTACGCACCAGCAGCTACTTTTATTAAAAAACCGGGCGGAATGCCCGGTGACAGGGTCAGATGCGCTTGGCCAGCTCGGCCGCCTTGCCGGTGTACGAGGCAGGTGTCATTGCCAGGAGACGATCCTTGTCGGCCTGGGGGATTTCCAGGCCGTTGATCAGACGGTGCAGGTCTTCGGCGAGCACCGTCTTGCCACGCGTGACTTCCTTGAGCTTTTCGTATGCACCTTGCACGCCGTAGCGGCGCATCACGGTCTGGATGGGCTCGGCCAGCACTTCCCAGGCATTGTTCAGGTCTTCGGCCAGGCGCTCTTCGTTCAATTCCAGCTTGTTCAGCCCGGTCATCAGCGAAGCGTAGGCCAGGGCCGTGTAACCCATGGCCACGCCAATATTGCGCAGCACAGTCGAATCGGTCAGATCGCGCTGCCAGCGGCTGATCGGCAGCTTCTCGGCCAGGTGGCGCAGGAGCGCGTTGGCCAGGCCCAGGTTGCCTTCGGCGTTTTCAAAGTCGATGGGGTTGACCTTGTGCGGCATGGTGGACGAGCCGATCTCGCCTGCTTTGAGGCGCTGCTTGAAGTAGCCGACCGAGACATAGCCCCAGATGTCGCGCGAGAGGTCGATCAGGATGGTGTTGGCACGGGCAATTGCATCGAACAGCTCGGCCATGTAGTCGTGCGGCTCGATCTGGATGGAATAGGGCTGAAAGCTCAGTCCCAGGCCCTGCGGCTCCTGCTTCTCGATCACGTTCTTGCTGAAGGCTTCCCAGTCGAATTCGGGCCAGGCCGAGAGATGGGCGTTGTAGTTGCCGACGGCACCGTTCATCTTGGCGAGCAGCTTTACGTTGGCAATGCGCTCCATGGCGGCCTGCAGGCGCACGGTCACGTTGGCCAGCTCCTTGCCAACGGTGGTGGGCGATGCAGTCTGGCCGTGGGTGCGGCTGAGCATGGGAACAGAGGCGTACTGGTGCGCCATTTCGCGCAGCTTCAGCACCACGCGGTCGAGGCCCGGCAGCACGACCTGGTCACGGCCGGCGCGGATCTGCAGCGCATGGCTGGTGTTGTTGATGTCTTCGCTGGTGCAGGCAAAGTGCACGAATTCCGCCGCCTTGAGCAGCTCGGGACGGGCATCGAACTTGCCCTTGATCCAGTATTCCACCGCCTTTACGTCGTGGTTGGTGGTCTTTTCAATCTCCTTGATCGCCTCGGCGTCCGCTTCGGAGAAGCTGGCAACCAGGCCGTGCAGATAGCTGCGCGCGCCTTCGGAGAGCGGGGCAAACTCGGCAAAACCGGCGTCCGACAGCGCGATGAACCATGTGATTTCGACCTGCACGCGTCGGTGCATGTAGCCGTATTCGCTCATGATCGGGCGCAGGGTTGCGAGTTTGGAGGCGTAACGGCCATCCAGCGGGGAAAGGGCGGTAAGGGAAGACAGGCTCATGGACCGCTATTGTAGGAGTTGCACTTTTGCCGCGGCGGCAGTCTGGATTTGGCTCGGTACAATCCACACCAGTGCCGCGCACGTTGACCTACAGCAAGGTCCGTGCAGCCCACCCTTGCTCCCACGATTACGCAAATCCATTACCTTAAATGCTATGAAATTGTTAGGAAGCCTCGCCAGCCCTTACGTACGCAAGGTCCGCGTGGTGCTGGCGGAGAAAAAGCTCGACTACCGGTTGGAGTTGCTGGATGTGTGGCAGGACAGGGTGGCCATCACTGCTGCCAACCCACTGGGCAAGGTGCCTTGCCTGGTATTGGACGATGGCGCGGCGTTGGTGGATTCGCGCGTGATTGTCGAGTATCTCGATACGCTGTCGCCTGTGGGCAAATTGATTCCTGGCGTGGGCCGGGAGCGCGCTGAGGTGCGCACATGGGAAGCGATTGCCGACGGCGTGCTGGATGCGGCCGTTCTGGTGCGACTCGAGAACATTTTTGCCGGGCGCTCGCCTGAGCAGCGCAGCCAGGAATGGATTGATCGCCAATGGGGCAAGGTCTGGTCTGGGCTCGATGCCATGAGTCTGGGCCTGGGCAAGAAAAGCTATTTTGCCGGCAACGGCATCCACCTGAGCCTGGCCGACATTGCCGTGGGATGCGCATTGGCGTGGCTGTTGTTCCGCTTTCCGGAGCTGGACTGGCAGGGCAAGTATCCGAATCTGGCGCAATTGCTGGAGCGCCTGGAAGCGCGGCCCAGCTTTGCAGCTACCCAACCCCAGGTCTGATATCTGATACGGGGCAGACCCCCTCCTTCTGCGCACCGCTGCCGACAGCTTCCTCGCGCCAAAGCCATCCGCACCAAAGAAAAGGCCCAGTCCGTAGACTGGGCCTTGGAAGAAAAAAGTTGCGAAGCGTCCCGAAGTGAATGATAGAGAGGGAGGGAGGAGAAGCACCTCAGGTTTGCAGTCATACCGCATACGGCCTGAAAGACTTCGCAACACTAAACTGGCTGGGATTCTGCAGCTTGGGCAAGCCACTCTGCTGAACTCTTGTTCATAGAGTATGGCTCAAATCCCGAAGTTCCAGAGCACCGGAGAAAATGTATTGTAAATAAACAAATTAATTGTTTTTGAATGTAATTTTCTATCGCGTTTCAGTATAGGGTAAATATTAATACTAGTGCAAACGGACGGGTCTTTGCGTGCAAGTGATCGCCCACGCCGATGTCGGAACCAAGTATAAACCCTTGTCGCAATGCGGTGGGTGTGGGGTATTTAGCCCGGGTTGAATACGGCTTGCCACAGCGCCAGAACGGCTTGCTGCTCTGGCTGCAATTCACCCAGCGGCACCTGCGTCGGGGTTTCGTTCAGCCGTGCCACGTGCTGCACACGGCGCAGCGCGCGATAGGCATTGGCGGCTGCCTGACCGACGCTGGCAGGCACCAGACCGGCGGCTTCGGCGCGTTGTACCAGCGCAATATTGCCCAGGTTGGGAATCAGTTCGCGGTGCGCGCCAGCGTGGAGCAGCACCAGGTATTGCACGGCAAACTCCACGTCCATCATGCCACCCACGCTGTGTTTCACATCGAAGAGGCCTGCGGGTACGGTGTGGGCGCCGCGCACGCGTTCACGCATGGTGACAATTTCGTCACGCAGCGCCTGGCCATCACGCGGCGCGGTGATGACGGCTTCGCGCACGGCATCAAAGCGTGCGCCCAGGGCGTCGCTGCCCAAAACAAAGCGCGCTCGCGTCATGGCCTGGTGCTCCCAGGTCCAGGCGGTATTGCTGCCGCGCTGCTGCTGGTAGTTGGCGTAGGAATCAAAGCTGGTGACCAGCAGGCCCGAATTGCCGTTGGGGCGCAGGGCGGTGTCGATCTCGAACAGGTCGCCCTCGCCGGTCTTGACGGTCAACCAGCTGATGAGCTTGCGCACGAAGGCCGAATACACCTCGGGGGCGCGATCGTCGGCGTCGTCGAACACAAAGACAATGTCCAGATCACTGCCGTAGCCCAGTTCCTTGCCGCCTAGCTTGCCGTAGCCGATGATGCCGAACAGGGGCTCGTCACGGTGCCGGTTTTTCAGGCGCTGCCAGCACCACTGCGTGGTGATGCGCAGCACCGCATCGGCCAGTGCCGACAGGTCATCGGCGACCTGCTCGACGGTGATGTGCCCTTCGACATCGCGCGCCAGGGTGCGGAAGGTTTCCGCGTGGTGGGCGCGGCGCAGCAGATTCAGCAGGTTTTCGTCGTCGTCCTCTCCGGTCGATTGCAGTGCGGCGCGGCGGCGCTCCAGTTCGGTCTCGAACTCGGGGGCGTTGAAGCGTTCGTGCATCAGCGCGTCGCTCGCCAGCTCATCAATCACCCCGGGGTGCTGCAGCATGTAACGGGCTGGCCACTTGGCCGCGCCCAGCAAGTGCATCAATTTCTCATGCACAGCGGGGCGTTCCTGCAGTAGGGCGAGGTAGCTTTCGCGGCGCAGCAAGGGCTCCATCCAGTCGGCCAGGCGCACGGCGGCGATTTCGCTCACCTGGCCCTGGGCCAGCCATTGCGCGGTGCGCTGCAGGAGCATCACCAGGCGGGTCTTGCCTCCGTCGCTCAGGTAGGCGTAGCGGGGATTGCGCTGCCACTGCTCAATGCGCTCGCGCACGCTGCCCGGCAGCTGGGCCAGCACGGCGTCCAGTTCCGGGGCTGCCGGGGCTTTGGTGCCGCCGCATTGGCCGGAGCTGCAGCCCTTGGTATCGCCCAGCAATTTGTCGAATTCCTCGGCCACCAGCTCGCGGTGGGCATCGAGCTGGTGCAGGAAGGCGCATTCGTTGTCGTAGCCCAGGGTTCTGGCCATCCAGAGCAGGTCGTCGTCACGCGTGGGCAATACGTGGGTCTGCTGGTCGTCCAGGTACTGGATGCGGTGCTCCACCTGGCGCAGGAAGGTGTAGGCATTGGCAAGGGCCTGGGCAGTCGCGTCGGCCATCAGGCCTGCGCGGGCAAGGCGCCCCAGGGCTTCCAAGGTCGGGCGGCAGCGCAGCTCGGGGAACTGCCCGCCGCGCACCACCTGCAGCAATTGCACGATGAACTCGATCTCGCGGATGCCGCCGCGCGAGAGCTTGACGTCATTGGCGCGCTCCGGGTGTCCGGCGCTGCGCTTGGACGCATGCTCGCGGATCTGGCGGTGCAGGTTGCGCAGCGAGTCGAACACGGCATAGTCGAGGTAGCGGCGGAACACAAAGGGCAGCACCACGCCACGCAGTGCCTGCACGTTGGGCGTGGCAATGTCGGCGAGCGGCGCTACGATGCGGCTTTTCATCCAGGCAAAGCGCTCCCATTCGCGGCCGTGGGTCTGCAGGTAGTCTTCCAGTGCCGACAGCGAGATGGCCGCCGGGCCCGAGTTGCCGTTGGGGCGCAGCATCAGGTCGACGCGAAAGACGAAACCGTGCTCGGTGGTGTCGCCAACCAATTGGTAGATTCGCTTGACGGCGCGCAGAAAGTATTCGTGGTTGCTGAGCTTGCCCCGGCCGTCCGGCCGTCCGGCGGTATCGCCGTCCTGTTCGTACACATAGATCAGGTCGATGTCGCTGGAGACATTGAGCTCGCGCGCGCCCAGCTTGCCCATGCCGATCACCCAGAACTGCACCGGCTGGCCATCGGCGCCCTGAGGCGCGCCGTGTGCGATGTCCAGCTCTGCGCGGGCGGCGGCGGTGGCGGCATCCAGTGCCAACTCGGCCAGTTCGGTGACGCTGCGGGTGACTGCCGCGAGGGTTGCGTGGTCATCGCAGTCCAGATAGATCAGGCGCTCCATCACCAGCTGGCGCAGGATGCGCAGCGAGGCACCCAGGTCGTAGCCCTTGGCCTGCAGTGCTTCCAGGGTGGAGCGCATGGTGGCATGCACAGGAGCGCCGGCGGGCAGCATGTCCAGCATGTCGGCATAGCGGCGATGCAGGCGCTGGAAAAAGCGGGAGTGTGCTGCCAGCGGCGAGGGCAATTGCATGGGAGCCGGCTGGGTGGTGATATCCGTTTGTGCCATAGCGCTATTCAAAGAATGGATCGGCGGCGCCTGTTCAAATGTTCACATCTGAAATGCAAGCTGCGAGGCTGCCGCGGGCCATAATTCTTCTTTCCCCTACTGATTGGACTTCATTGACTGTGCGCGCGTCCCGACTGCTCCGGCCTCTTGCCACACTGGTGCAATGGGCTTTGAGGCTTTTGCTGGTTGCGGCATTGCTCCTGGCAGTGGCCGTGGCGGCGTTGCACTGGTGGATTGTGCCGCGTATCAATGACTTTCGCCCGCAAGTGGAATCTCGCCTGTCGCAGCTGCTGGGCGTACCCGTGCGCATCGAGTCGCTGCAGGCCGATGGCGACAACGGCCTGGTGCCCGCCATTGCGGCGCGGGGGGTTCAGCTGTTGCAGCCCGATGGCGCAGCCGGTCTGGCACTGCCGGAAGTGAAAGTTGCCCTGTCGGTACCGTCGCTGCTGCGACTGCGGGCCGAGCAGATTGCCATTGTTGCGCCGCAACTGGTGGTGCAGCGCACGGTCGATGGCGCTCTGCACGTGGCGGGGATTCCTGTGGCGACATCGGGGCAGAGTGACTCCAGCGGCGCGGCGGACTGGCTGTTCCGCCAGCGCGAAGTGGTGCTGCAAGGCGGCAGCGTGGTGTGGGACGACCAGTTGCGCGGCCTGCCGCTGGTCACCCTGCGCGATGTGAATATTCTGCTGCGCAACCCCGGCCTGCGCCATGAATGGCAGATCAGCGCCCGCCCGCCTGCCGACTGGGGCGATGTGCTGGAGCTGCGCGGCCGCATGCGCCAGCCAATCTGGGCGTTGCACGATGGCAACTGGAAACACTGGAGCGGCCAGCTTTACGCCGAGGCCAAGCAGCTCAATGCCGCTGCCATGGCACCCTACCTGCCGCCTTCGGTCGGGTTGCAGCAAGGGCTGGGTTCTGCACGCCTGTGGATCGATGTGGAACGCGGCCAGATCAAGAATGGAACTGCCGATGTGGCATTGCGCGATGTCGGCATGCGGCGCAATTTTGCGCTTTTCGAAGAAAAAGCTGCGGCTGGTGAACGACCAGTAAGCGCTGGTAGCTCTCAAAAAAATAGCAAGCCGGCGGACGAAACTCCGATTTTGCTGCTGCGCTCGGTACACGGACGGCTGGGAGGCAAGGCCGATGCAACCGGCTTTCGCCTCTTTACCGACAAGCTGGCCGTGGAATCGGCCCAGGGCCAGCAGTGGCCCGGTGGCAGTGTGCGCATCAACCACGTGTATGCCCAGGGCAAGCAGCCCAGTGAGACGGAAGCCAGCGCGCAATCGCTCGATATCGCATCTCTGGCCGAGCTGGCGCGGCTGTTGCCCATTCCTGCCGATGTACGCCAGTGGTTGGTGAGCAACCGGCCTGCGGGCCTGATCCGTGAAGCCTCGGCGCACTGGCGCGGCGGGGATGCCGACAAGATCGAGGACTGGCGCGTCAAGGCCGATGTGGGGCACCTGGACTTTGGCATGCCTGCTGCTCCCGTGCGCGCCAACGCAGCGCGCGACGAACATGGCGGACTGGTGCTCGGCGCGCGGGATGCGCATTGGGGCCTGCGCGGCCTCGACTTGCAGCTGAACGCCAGCGCCGCAGGGGGCGAGGCGACCGTGCGCTTTGCCGATGGGGCGCTTTATCTGCCTACCGTGTTTGAGGAGCCACTGTTGCCGATTACCGCAGCGCACACCCAGCTGAGCTGGACCGTGGCGGGCGACCAGATCCAGATGCAGTCGGAGAAGCTGGAATTTGCCAATCCGCACGCTGCGGGCCATGCGCGCTGGTCCTGGCACACGGCTGATCCGGAAAAATCGGGAGCTAAGTCTCGCTTTCCCGGCATTCTGCAGCTCAAAGGGGCGCTGGAGCGCGCCGATGGCACCATGGTTCACCGCTATCTGCCGCTGCACATCCCTCCCGATGCGCGCCACTATGTGCGCGATGCCATTCTGGCGGGCCAGGCGAGCAATGTGCAGTTCGAGATCAAAGGCGATCTGTGGGATGTGCCTTTCCGCGATCGGGGGCAGGGCGTTTTTCGGATCACGGCTCCCGTGCGCGATGTGCGTTATGCCTACGTGCCCGCTTCGCACCTGTTGCCGGGCGAAAAGCCCTGGCCGGAGCTCAACCGCCTCTCGGGAGAGCTGGTGTTTGACGGCCCAGGCATGCAGGTTAACCAGGCCAAAGGCATCCTGGACGGCAACGAGCGCATCCGCGTGGAACAGGCCACGGCCAGGATTGCAGATTTTCACGACACCACGGTCGCCGTCAATGCGCGCGCGCGCGGGCCACTGGTCGATATGTTGAACACGGTGCGCAAATCGCACATTGATGCACTCACCGACGGCGCTTTGGCGCAGACGCAGGCCGATGGCGAAGCGCAGTTGCAGCTCAAGCTCGATCTGCCGGTGCACCATATGGAAAAGGCCAAGGTCGATGGCAAGGTGTTGCTGGCCGGCAACCGCATCCAGTTCCACAGCGATGCGCCCGAGGTGCAGCAGGTCACGGGGGCCGTGCAGTTTTCCGAACATGGTTTTGCATTGCAGGATTTGAAGGGTGAGGCCCTGGGGGGAGCGGTGCAGTTTGCGGGCGGCATGGACGTGAGCAAACTCCCTCCCGGTGCAGACCACGGCCCGGCCGTGGATGTCCGCGCCAGCGGCATCGCCACCGTACAAGGCCTGCTGCAGGCGCAGGAGCTGGGGCCCGCCGTGCAACTGGCCCGGCTCGCGCAAGGGCAGGCGGCCTACCAATTGCGCATCAGCATGGCGCGTGGGGTGCCCCTGGTGGACGTGCGCAGCGATCTGCAGGGTATGGCGCTGAACTTGCCGCCGCCGCTGCAAAAGGCCCAGGCCGAGAGCTGGCCCATGCACTTTGCATCCACGGTACCGGAAAGTGCGGCCTCTGCTGGGCAGAGCCCCGTGCGAGAAACCATTGACTTTGATCTTGCGGGCAGGGCGCAGGTGCGCTACGTGCGCGAATGGGATGCCGATGCGGCGACACCGGCCAAGGTGGTGAGTGGTGCCATCCGCCTGGGCAGCGGTGCGCTGGCCCTGCCAGCCAAGGGCGTGGCAGCGGAGATCGAGTTCCCACGGCTGGACGTGCAGGCCTGGCAAACCGCGCTGCAGCGGCTGGAGCCTGCGGCAGGCCCGGCTGCGGCTCCGCCTTCCGGGCAGACCGCAGCGCGCAGTGCCGGCAGCACCATCGGCAGCAGCGATCTCGTGGCCGATTACCTGCCTGACCACTGGGATGTGCGTGTGGGCGCGTTGCAGGTGCGGGGCATGGAAGTACAGCAATTGCAGATGCGCGGGTCGCGCAAGGGTGATCGCTGGAGCAGCGAGGTGCGCTCCAGCCTGCTGGACGGTCAGCTCGACTATGTGCAGGAGAAGGGCGGCCCCGGCACGGTGCGCGCGCGCCTGTCGCAATTGCGGGTGGACAAGAAAAGCAGCGACGAGAGCAAGGCGCCAGCTGCAGAGGACGACAGCAATGAGCAGCCGCGGCGCCTCCCTGCGCTCGACATTGTCGTGGATGACCTGCGCTGGCACGGCCACTCTGTCGGTCGGCTGGATTTGCAGGCCAGCAACCGCAGCCAGGGCGCGCAGTCGTGGTGGCACCTGCAGCAGATGGTGCTGAGCAACGACGCCGCCAGCCTGCAGGCGAGTGGAGATTGGGGGGCCGTCCAAGCGGGGGCCGTCCAAGCGGCAGCCGTCGGGCCTGCTGCGCAGGGCGCGCGCCGCACGCAGCTCGACATGCGGCTCGATTTGAAGGACACGGGCGATCTGCTGCGTCGCCTGGGTATGGCCGGTGTGGTGAGCAGGGGCAAGGGTGTTCTGCAAGGGCGCATTGCATGGACGGGCAGCCCGCTCAGCCCCGACTACACCAGCATGGACGGCAAGCTGCATGTGGACGTGGGGCAGGGCCAGTTCCTCAAAGTGGAGCCGGGCATTGCCAAGCTGCTGGGCGTGCTCAACCTGCAGGCGCTGCCGCGTCGGCTGACCCTGGATTTCAAGGACATCTTCAGCGCCGGGTTCGGTTTTGATTTTGTGCGTGGCGATGTGGACATCCACGATGGCCTGGCCTCCACCACCAACCTGCAGATGAAAGGTGTGACCGCCGCTGTGCTGCTGGAGGGCAAGGTCAATCTGCGCGATGAAACCCAGAACCTGCATGTGGTGGTCATCCCCGAGCTCAACACCACCACCTTGTCGCTGGTGACGACGGCCATCAACCCTGTCATCGGTATCGGCAGCTTTCTGGCGCAGGCGCTGTTCAAGGGGCAGATCACGCAGGCGGTGACGCAGCAGTTCGAAGTCTCGGGTTCCTGGGCGGACCCGGAGGTGCGGCGCATTCAGCGTGCCGCTGCGGCGGACAAGCAGGCAGAGCCGTCGCACTGAGAGGCTGCCTCACTTCCAGTTCCTGAGAACGTAAACACGTTCTGAGCACTCGCGCGGATAATCAAGGCATTTCGCAGATTTCTTTGAACCTTTGCCTGGACACTCCGCCGCCATGAAAGTTGCCGCCCTTCAGATGGTGACCAGCACACGCTGGGATGCCAACCGCGACCAGGCCTGGGCGCTGCTGCAGCAGGCAGCGCACGCCGGGGCGGAGTTGGCTGTTCTGCCAGAGTATTTCTGCCTGATGGGCCACAAGGACACGGACAAGCTGGCGCTGGCCGAACCCCTGGGGCACGGCCCCATGCAGCAGTTCCTGGCGGACAGCGCGCGCGAACTGGGGGTGTGGATTGTGGGAGGTACCCTCCCATTGCAGGGGCCGGATGCGCAGCATGTGTTCAACAGCAGCCTGGTGTTCAGCCCGCAGGGCGAGCGCGCGGCGCGCTACGACAAGATGCATCTGTTCTGCTACGCCAATGCCACCGAAGCGTATGACGAGCACCGCGTCATTGCTCCGGGGCGAGAGCCGGTGTTCTTTGATCTGGCAAGCCAGGATGGCCATATCTGGCGCATTGGCCTGTCGGTGTGCTACGACCTGCGATTTCCGGAGCTGTACCGCCTGCATGCCCAGGCAGGCGCGCAGTTGCTGCTGGTACCCAGCGCCTTCACCTACACCACAGGCCAGGCGCACTGGGAGTTGCTGCTGCGCGCCCGGGCGGTTGAGAACCTGAGTTATGTGCTGGCGGCCGCGCAGGGTGGCGCCCACGACAACGGCCGCCGCACCTGGGGCCACAGCATGGCCGTCAATCCGTGGGGCGAAGTGATGGCCATGCAGGCGAGTGAGGCTGGCGTGGTGCTGGCCGATCTCGACTGGGCAGCGCAGCAGCAGTGGCGCGCGCAACTGCCAGCATTGCAGCACCGCGTATGCTGATGACCGCATGGGCGCGCTGGACGGCCCGGCGCTGGCACTACAGCTGGCGGCGCTGGTCGCTATGGCTGTTGCTGATGCTGCTGGTGGCGGGCATGCTGGTAATGCAGGTATGGCTGGCCGGACGCTATGAGGTCTCTGAAGTGCAGCAGCGGCTGGATCGCGAAGCGGCCGATGCCGTGGCCGACATTCGCACCACGTTCAACAGCAATGTCAACCGCCTGCGTACCATGCCGCGCTATGACAGCGATGTGATGGCCTGGCAACTGACGGCTGCCGACATGCTGCGCAACCACCGCGATCTGGCGCATATCGAATGGCGCAACCCGCAGATGCAGATCGAAGCGAGCGAGGAATCTCCCTACCTGAACCTGCAGTGGTCCAGCATCGACCGCACCGGCGTCAATACGGAGAGCAACACCGCCTGCATGCGCGCCCAGCGTTCGGGCAGCGCTTCGTATGCGGGCAGCTATTTTCTCTCGCAGGGCAACGGCACCGGGCTGGAGCTGCTGGAGTTGTGCACGCCTGTGCAGAGCGGCGAGCGCCTGCACGGATTCGTGGTGGTGACGTACATCCTGCAGAACGTGCTGACGGATCTGGTGAACGAGAACTTTCGCCGCAACCACGAACTGTCGTTCACCGAGCCCGATGGCACGCGCCTGGCGATCGTGAGTACGCCTCGGCGCGGCACGCGCGTGTTCACGGCCACCCAGCTGCTGGATCTGCCGGGGGCCACGCTGATGCTGCGCATCGACAGCTGGCATGCGGCGCCCAACGTCTTCCCGAATGTGCTGACGGCGCTGGTGACGGGCATGTCGATCGCGCTCGTGACCGTGCTGGTAGTGCTGGTGCGCGACAACCGCAAACGCCTCAAGGCCGAGCGGGACCTGGGCGACGCACTCGCCTTTCGCAAGGCGATGGAAGATTCGCTCGTCACCGGGCTGCGGGCCCGCGATCTGCAGGGCAAGACCACCTATGTGAACCCGGCTTTTTGCGAGATGGTGGGCTTTACCGCTGAAGAGATTCTGGACCCCAGCCGCTCCACGCCCTACTGGCCGCCCGAGCTGGCGCCGGAGTATGCGCGGCGCCAGCGCATCCGCCTCTCGGGGCAGTTGCCGCCTGCGCGCGAGGGCTATGAATCGACCTTCATGCGCAAGGATGGCGTGCGCTTTCCCGTATTGATCTTCGAGGCGCCGCTGATCAATGCCGCAGGCCTGCATACCGGCTGGATGAGCGCCTTTGTCGACATGAGCGAGCAGCGCCGGGTGGAAGAGCTTTCGCGGGCTTCGCAGGAGCGGCTGCAGGCCACGGCACGCCTGGCCACGGTGGGAGAGATGGCGTCGCTTCTGAGCCACGAACTGAACCAGCCGCTGGCAGCCATATCCAGCTATGCCACCGGCACACTCAATCTGCTGCCCGAGAACGCACCTGCAGACGAGCTGCAGGCGTATCTGCCCGATGTGCGCATGGCCGTGCAGCGCATGGCTTTTCAAGCCGAGCGCGCGGGCCGCGTGATCAAGAGCGTGCACGACTTTGTACGCCGCCGCGGGCAGGCGCGCGAGCTGGTGCCTCCGCAGGAGCTGCTCGATGCCGTGCTGCCGCTGGTGCGGTTGCAGGGGCGTAAACTGCAGGTGGAAGTGGTGGCCGTGCTGGCGCCGGATGTCCCCGCCGTGTACTGCGACCGCACCATGGTCGAGCAGGTGCTGCTCAATCTCAGCCGCAATGGCATGCAGGCCATGGACTCGCCGGGCTGCGAGCCGCGGCTTTTGCGCATGGATGTACGTCTGGCCAATGCGCAGGGCGACGCCGCTGCTGGCCGAGCATGGGTGGAGTTTGCCGTGACGGACTGGGGTGTGGGAATCTCCGGCGAGGTGGCGCAGCAGCTGTACACGCCGTTCTTCACCACCAAGGACGAGGGCATGGGCCTGGGCCTTTCCCTGTGCCGTACCGTGGTGGAGCAGCACGGCAGCCATCTGGTGCACCATGACAACAGCCCGCAGGGCACGATATTCAGCTTTACCTTGCCGACCTGGCGCAATGATTGAGAGACGATGCAACCGCTTGTGAATGCCACCGTATATATCGTTGATGACGACGCCGAAGTGCGCGAAGCGCTCGCCTGGCTGCTGCGCTCGCGCCGCCTGCTCAGCGAAGGCTTTGCGTCAGCCGAGGCGTTTGAAGCCATGCTGCAGGCACGCCCGGTTCAGAAGGATCCTGCCTGTGTGCTGCTGGATGTGCGCATGCCCGGCATGAGCGGCCTGGCCCTGTTCGACCGCCTGCTGGAGCAGGGCGTGGTTGCCGCGATGCCGGTGATCTTTCTAACCGGCCACGCCGATGTGCCCACGGCGGTGGCCACCGTCAAGCGCGGCGCCTTTGATTTTTGCGAAAAACCGTTTTCCGACAATGCCTTGGTGGACCGTGTGGAGCATGCCCTGCACGCATCTGCCGCGCACCTGGAGGCATTGCGCGGGCAGCAGCAGGTGCGCGGACGTGTGGCCGACCTCACGGACCGTGAGCAGGCCGTGATGCGCCTGGTGATCGACGGCCTGCCCAACAAGCTGATCGCCGACGAACTGGCCATCAGCGTGCGCACGGTCGAGGTGCACCGCGCCCGCGTGTTCGACAAGATGATGGTCAAGTCGGCGGTGGAGTTGGCCAACCTGCTGCGCGAGCTGACCTGAACGCGGGGCGCCTCTGGCAGGCGCACCCATCAAAAAAGGAGCGCCTTTGGCGCTCCTGGGTGGCAGGCCCGCAAGTGCTGCGGGGCAGCAACAGCGGCAGCAAGCGTTTATTGCTGCACTTCGCCCACAAAGATCTCGACGCGGCGGTTGCGCGCACGGCCGTCGGCGGTGTCGTTGGTCGCAATCGGCTGGCGCGAGCCCATTCCCTGCACCTGGATGCGGCCGCCATTGACGCCGCGCGAGGTCAGGTAGTTGCGCGTGCTCTCGGCGCGGGCGAGCGACAGCGGGTCGTTGATGCCATCGTTGCCAGTGCTGTCGGTGTGGCCGATGATGCGTACCTGGGCGTTCTGGTTGTTGCGCAGGCCTTCGGCAAAGCGGTCCAGGATGGGGGCGAAGTTGCTCTGGATGTCCGAGCGGTTGGTCTGGAACGAAATATCGCTCGGGATATCGAGCTTGAGCTGGTTGTCCTGCGTCTGCGTCACGGTCACGCCAGTGCCCTGGGTGGCCTGCTCCATCTCGCGTTTTTGCTTTTCCATGTGCTGCGACCAGATGTAGCTGCCCAAGGCACCCACACCCGCGCCGATCACGGCGCCCTTGCCTGCATGGCCGCCGGCAATGGCACCAATGGCTGCGCCGCCCAGGGCGCCCACGCCGGCACCGGTTGCGGTGGTGCGCTGGGTGTCCGACATATTGGCGCAGCCGCTCAGAATCGCCAGGCTGGCAATGACAGGGACCAGGATTTTTTTGCTCATTGTGGAACTCCTTATCAAGTTGGGCGCGGCCTCCAGCGGGCCTGCACCTTGGAGCCAAATTGTGAGCGCACCTACACGCAAATGCCAGCTACAAAGCTTAAGAATGGTAAAAACGACGGTAACGAGCGGCACTGTCCTACGGCTTGCGGGTATCTGCCCAAAGCCTACTCATGCGGAGGCTGCTCATCTTTGCGTACGATTTCCCCTTTTTTGCGACCGGCAAACATCGTCCACCAGACGATCGCCACCAGTATGACCAACGCCAATAGCGCCTCCAGCAATATCAATCCCATGGGTTCCCGTTCCTTACGCACGCTGTGGATGGTTGCCATTGTAGGAATTCTGTCTGCCTGCTCCACCAAAGTCCCTCTGGAGGAGCCGACCTCGCGGCCATCCATTTCGGGCAGTATCGAGGTGCCGCCGCCCGATGCGAACGAGCCTTTGCCTGCACCCATTCAGCAAGGCAAAAGCCGCTGGGTGCCGGTGCACTGGTCGTCGGTACCGGGGCTGGAGCAGGACAACCTGGCTGACGCCTGGAACGCCTGGATCAAGAGCTGCGGCCGCCCGCCCGCACCGTTTGCGCAGTTCTGCTCGGAAGTGCGGCGTATGAGCATGGCCACCACGCAGGAGCAGCGCGAATGGATGGTGGCGCGCTTTCAGCCCTACCGGGTTGAGTCGCTCGACGGCAATCCGGACGGCATGCTGACCAGCTATTTCGAGCCCATGCTCGATGGCGCGCGCCAGCCGGGCAATGGCTACTCCATCCCGCTGTACAAGGCGCCCGCCAGCCTTGGTGCGCGCAAGCCCTGGTTCAGTCGCCAGCAGATCGATACTCTGCCGCAGGCCCAGGCCGAGCTGCAGGACAAGGTGATCGCCTGGGTAAACGACCCGGTGGACGCGATGATGCTGCACATCCAGGGCTCGGGTCGGGTGCGGGTGCAGGAGGCTGACGGCTCGGTGCGCATGATCCGCGTGGCCTATGCGGCCACCAATGACCATCCCTACAAGAGCATTGGCAAATGGCTGCTGGACCAGGGCCTGGTGCGCGACGCCACCTGGCCGGGCATCAAGGCCTGGATCGCCGCCAACCCCGCGCGCATCAATGAGCTGCTGTGGAGCAATCCGCGCTATGTGTTCTTCAAGGAAGAGCCGCTGTCTGCACTGGACGCCGAATTCGGCCCCAATGGCGCGCAGGGCGTGCCGCTGACCCCGGGCCGCTCCATTGCGGTGGACCGCGCCAGCATTCCCTATGGCACGCCGGTGTGGCTGTCGTCCACGGGGCCGACTGTGCAACTCAACCGCCTGGTGATGGCGCAGGACACGGGCAGCGCCATTCTGGGGGCGGTGCGCGCGGACTACTTTGCGGGCTGGGGCCACGAGGCGGGTGATTTCGCCGGCCGCGTCAAGCAGCCGCTGCGCCTGTGGGTGCTGTGGCCTCGCCAAGTGGCCAAGCGCTGAATTGCTATTGAATGAATAGCGTGTGGCAAGCATCCATTGCGTGTTACAGGTTGTTTTGGTACGAAATTGATACCTGTCTGATGGACGTCAAGGCAATGGGGCCAGCGTAGAGGGCTTTATTGCGAAGCCTGGCGCTCTTTGTACACTGCCACCCAGGTGTCCATGCAGGCCTGCACGCATTCCATGTTAGTGGCGAGTTCGGCCAGCTCTTTTCTGCAGGCGTTGAACGCGGCCTGCGGATGCGTTTGCTGCAGTCGCGCATGGACTGCACGGCCCGCCTGTACGCACAGGTTGGCAGCGGGCTCCGCCCTAGAGGCGGCAGCCGGTTGGGGCGGGGTGCCGGGCCTGGTTGCCTTGGTTGCCGCATCGGGCCGCTGGTGCTGGTTGATCTGGGTCTGGGTGGCGCTGGTGGCGCAAGGCGTTTCCTGGAAGGCCACCTTGCCATCGGATTGCTTGTATTGATAGATGGCGCCCGCGTGCGCGCTGGCGAGCGCGGAGCCGCCAGCAAGAGTCATCAAAAAAGATAGCGAATGGCACTGGATAGCAGCGCGGAACCCGGATTTTTCTTGCATAGTGAAGTCTCAGAGGCAGGCCGTGCCCCGCGCCCATGCATCACCGTGTCATCGCACCGGCTTGTGGGGAGGCAGCATTTTGTTAGTAGGTGTAACCGGCAATGGTAGCGCACTGCTGGCCTTCACTTCCCCTAAGGAGAAGGTGGTGTGCACGTCCTTGACGTTCGGCAGCCGCAGCAGCACGTTGCGCACGAAACCGGAAAAACTCTCCAGATCCCTGGCCACCACCTGCAGCTCGAACGTGCCCGCGCCGCTGATGTAGTGGCAGGTCGTCACCTCGGGCAGCAGGCGGATCGACTCTTCCATGCGCTGGGTGATGTCGGCTGTGTTCTGCGCCGCATCCACTCGCACAAACGCCAGCACACCCAGGCCCAGCTTGTGGCGATCGAGCGTGGCGTGGTAGCCGGTGATGTAGCCAGCTTCTTCCAGCGCCCGCACGCGGCGCCAGCAGGGCGCAGCTGACAGACCCACGCGCTGGGCCAGCTCGGCGTTGGTGAGGCGGGCGTCATTTTGCAATTCTTGCAAGATCGCCCAGTCAAATTTGTCGAGTTGATTCATTTATGGCTAGTTTAGAGCAAGATTCTTTCAAAAACTAGGGAAGGCCCGGCAAGAAAAAGAATACTTTATCCGCGCGCTTGCCCGTACACTGCAGCGGAGAAAGGTGCGGTGTTTTGCCGCACCCGCCGGCCTTGGTGCCGGCCCCATCCACACCCCACAAAAACCTGAAGAGCCACAAGCCGATATCAGGAGATCTCCCCAGGAGACAAGACGATGAACGCCTCACTACCAGAACACATTCGCAAGGCGCTGGAAACCGTCACGCTCGACGACAAATACGCGCTCGACCATGGCCGCGCCTTCATGAGCGGTGTGCAGGCCCTGGTGCGCCTGCCCATGCTGCAGCGCCAGCGCGATGCGCTGCAGGGCCTGAACACGGCCGGTTTCATCAGCGGCTACCGTGGCTCTCCGCTGGGTGGTTACGACCAGGCACTGTGGGCTGCCAAGAAGTATTTGAAAGAGAACCACATCGAGTTTCAACCCGGTGTGAATGAAGAGCTGGGCGCCACGGCTGTCTGGGGCACGCAGCAGCTGGATCTGTACCCGCAGAGCAAGAAATTCGATGGCGTGTTTGGCATCTGGTATGGCAAGGGCCCAGGCGTGGACCGCAGTGTGGACGTGTTCAAGCATGCCAACATGGCAGGCACGGCCAAGCACGGCGGCGTGATTGCGCTGGCTGGAGACGACCACATCAGCAAGTCATCCACCGCAGCGCACCAGAGCGACCACATCTTCAAGGCCGTGGGCTCGCCGGTGTTCTTTCCTTCCAGCGTGCAGGACATTCTGGACATGGGGCTGCACGCATTTGCGCTCAGCCGTTTTGCAGGCGTGTGGTCGGGCATGAAGACGATCCAGGAGATCGTCGAGTCCTCGTCCAGCATTTCGGTCGATCCGGACCGCGTGAACATCATCACGCCCGATGATTTTGTGATGCCGCCCGGCGGCCTGCACATCCGCTGGCCCGATGCGCCGCTGGAGCAGGAAGCGCGCCTGATGGACTACAAGTGGTATGCCGCACTGGCGTATATCCGCGCCAACAAGCTCAACTACAACGTGATCGAGACCAGGCAGGACCGCTTTGGCATCATTGCCAGCGGCAAGGCGTTCAACGACACGCGCCAGGCGCTGGTCGACCTGGGGCTCGATGACGACACCTGCCGCCAACTGGGCATCCGCCTGCACAAGGTGAACGTGGTATGGCCGCTGGAGGCTTCAATCACGCGCGACTTCGCCATGGGTCTGCAGGAAATCCTGGTGGTGGAGGAAAAGCGCCAGGTCATCGAGTACCAGTTGAAGGAAGAGCTGTACAACTGGCGCTCCGACGTGCGCCCGAACGTGTTGGGCAAGTTCGACGAGACCGACGGTGACAATTCCGGCGGCGAATGGTCGGTGCCCAACCCGAGCGCCCACTGGCTGCTGCGCCCCAAGGCCGACCTGACGCCCGCCATCATCGCGCAGGCCATCGCTAAGCGCCTCAAGAAGCTGGGCGTGCCCGATGACATCGTGCGCCGCATGGATGCGCGCCTGGAAATCATTGCCGCGCGCGAAAAAGGCTTGATCGAGCTCAAGCAGGACAGCGGCGATCGCCTGCCGTGGTTCTGCAGCGGTTGCCCGCACAACACCAGCACCCGGGTGCCTGAAGGCAGCCGCGCCGTGGCTGGCATTGGCTGCCACTACATGGTCAACTGGATGCCTGACCGCAACACCAGCACCTTCACGCAAATGGGCGGAGAAGGCGTTACCTGGGTCGGTCAGGCGCCATTCACCACCGACAAGCACATTTTCTCGAACCTGGGTGACGGCACCTACTTCCACAGCGGGCTGCTTGCCATCCGCCAGAGCATTGCCTCTGGCGTGAACATCACGTACAAGGTGCTGTACAACGACGCCGTGGCGATGACCGGCGGCCAGCGCGTGGGCGAGCGCCCCGAAGGCCATTCGGTGCTGCAGATCATGAACAGCCTGTTGTCCGAGGGTGTGAAAAAGCTCGTGATCGTGACCGACGAGCCGCAGAAGTACGACGGCGTCAAGCTGGGCGAAGGCGTGACGGTGCACCACAGGGATGAGCTGGACCGCATTCAGCGTGAGTTCCGCGAGATTGCGGGCACTACGGCCATCATCTACGACCAGACCTGCGCCACCGAAAAGCGCCGTCGCCGCAAACGCGGCACCATGGCCACGCCGGACAAGACCGTCGTCATCAACGAAGCGGTGTGCGAAGGCTGCGGCGACTGCTCGACCAAGTCGAATTGCCTGTCGGTGGAGCCAGTCGAGACCGACTTTGGCCGCAAGCGCAAGATCAACCAGAGCACCTGCAACAAGGATTTCTCCTGCGTCAACGGCTTCTGCCCCAGCTTTGTCACCATCGAAGGCGGCAAGCTGAAAAAAGCCAAGAAAGAGCAGAAGGGTGACCTGAGCAAGCTCCCACCCCTGGCCGAGCCGCTGCTGCCCAACGCCACGCAGGCCTGGGGCATTGTGGTGGCGGGTGTCGGTGGCACGGGGGTGATCACAATCGGATCGCTCCTGGGCATGGCTGCGCACCTGGAAGGCAAGGGCGTGGTCACACAGGATGCGGCAGGCCTGGCCCAGAAGGGCGGCTCCACCTGGAGCCACATCCAGATCGCCAATTCGCCGGACGCCATCTACACCACCAAGGTGGACACGGCCAAGGCCGACCTGATCATTGGCTGCGACCCGATCGTGGCTGCCACCAAGACCACCCTGGCTGCCATGCAGCAGAACCGCACCTTTGTGGCGCTCAACACCCACAACACGCCGACGGCGGCATTTGTGCACAACCCGAACTGGCAGTTCCCCGAGGCGAGCTGCGAGGCTGCCATTCTTGCAGCCGTGGGGCAGGACGGCGTGGGCATGTTCGATGCCGAGCACATCGCCACCCAGGCGCTGGGCGACAGTATTTACACCAACCCGCTGATCCTGGGCTACGCCTGGCAAAAGGGCCGCGTGCCCTTGTCGCACGCTGCGCTGATGCGCGCCATGGAGCTGAACGGCGTGCAGGTGGACAACAACAAGGCGGCATTCGAATGGGGGCGCCAGTGTGCCGCCAATCTGTCGCAGGTGCAGTCCATGTTTGCCGCGCAACAGGTGATCCAGCTGGTCAAGAAGCCATCGCTGGAAGAGCTGGTGACCAAGCGCGTGGCCTTCCTGACCGACTACCAGGACGCGGCCTACGCTGCCGATTACCAGGCGTTCGTCAACAAGGTGCATGCCGCCGAAGCGCAAGTGGGCACCGGCACGCGCCTGTCGCAGGCCGTCACGCGGTACCTGTTCAAGCTGATGGCTTACAAGGATGAGTACGAGGTGGCACGCCTGCACACCAGCCAGGAGTTCACCGACAAGATTGCCAGCATGTTTGAAGGCGATTACAAGATCGTGCACCATCTGGCGCCGCCGCTGACGGCGGCGAAGAACGACAAGGGCGAACTGGTCAAAAAGGCTTACGGCCCCTGGATGCGCAAGGCCTTTGGCGTGCTGGCCGGCCTCAAGGGCCTGCGTGGCGGCGCGCTGGATATTTTTGGCCGTACCGAGGAGCGCCACATGGAGCGGGCCCTGATTCAGGAGTACCGCGACTGTGTGGAAGAGATGCTGCGTGGCCTCAATGCCCAGAACCTGGCACTGGCAGTAGAGATCGCCAGCATCCCCGAAGACATTCGCGGTTACGGCCATGTGAAGGAGCGCCATCTGGTGGCCGCCCGTGCCAAGTGGCAGCAACTGCTGCAGCGCTGGCGCAATCCGGCGGCAGCAGCCCAGACGGCTGGCAGCGATGCCCGGCAACCGGCCCAAGTCTGATGCCGCAAGTGTTGGTAATGAAAGGCTGCCTCGGGCAGCCTTTTTCGTCGAGGGGCTTCCGATGAATGACAAATTTGTCAATCTCGATGAATGGCTGCGCATGGCATGCAGGGAATGGAGACGATAAACGCCCTACAGGCATTCGCCTCCCTTGGATAGCCGGGTGGCACAAAACCTGCTTAATTCCATGAAAAACAGGGGAAAAACCGCCCCAGATGCAGGTATTGCCACCACCGTGAGGAAAGCGCACGCATACAATGCCTATCTTTGGGCTGCCGAGACAGGCGCCTGCATCTACGTTTGGAGCTTCATTTGTTTATCTCTTCCGCTTTTGCCCAGACTGCCCCGGCTGCCGCTGCTTCGGGTGGCATGACCTCCACCCTGACCAGCATGCTGCCTTTGGTGCTGATGTTCGTGGTGCTCTATTTCCTGATGATCCGTCCTCAGATGAAGCGCCAGAAAGAGCACCGCGCCATGATCGAAGCACTGGCCAAGGGCGACGAGATCGTCAGCTCCGGTGGCCTCGTAGGCCGTGTGGCGGGCCTGAACGAGCAGTTTGTGCAGCTGGAACTGGCCGAAGGCGTGGTGGTGCAATTGCAGCGCAGCGCGGTTGTTCAGGTGCTCCCCAAAGGGACCCTGAAGTAATCTTCGAGAGAACAGATGTGGCGCAGCATGGCTGCGCCTTGTATTTTGTGTAAGGTTAAAGCGCGATCATGAACCGTTATCCGGTCTGGAAGTACGCGATCATTGTGATCGCGCTTCTGGTGGGGATTATTTATACCCTGCCGAATTTTTTTGGTGAGGCGCCTGCCGTGCAGGTCGCCTCGGTCAAGGCCACGGTGCCCGTGGATGCGGCGCTCGAAAAGCGGGTGGAGTCGCTGCTGGCCGATGCAGAGGTGAAGCCGCTGTCGATCGTGCTGGATGGCGGATCGATCCGCGCCCGCTTTGACAAGGAAGACGAGCAACTCAAGGCCAAGGGTGTGCTGGAGAAGGCTCTGATTCCCGATGCTTCCGATCCTGCCTATGTGGTGGCGCTGAACCTGATTTCGCGCTCGCCCGCATGGCTGACGGCGCTGCATGCCAAGCCCATGTACCTGGGCCTGGATTTGCGTGGCGGCGTGCACTTCACCTTGCAGGTGGACATGCAGGCAGCTGTGACCAAGCGCATCGAGACTTTGACCAGCGATGTTCGTCTGGCACTGCGCGACAAGAAGATTCGCCATGGCGGCGTGAACCGCGAAGGCCAGTCGCTGGAAGTGCGCCTGCAGGACGAGGCGACTGCGACCACCGTGCGCAACCTGATTGCCGACACCATGCCTGATCTGCAGGCCAGCGTGAACAATGCTGGCGGCACATATACGGTGCGCGCCAGCATCAAGCCCGAATCGCTGCGCAGCGTTCAGGAGCAGGCGCTCAAGCAGAACATCACAACCCTGCACAACCGTATCAATGAACTCGGTGTTGCCGAGCCGGTGATCCAGCAGCAAGGATCGGACCGCATCGTCGTGCAATTGCCCGGCGTGCAGGACCCTGCACAGGCCAAGGACATTCTGGGCCGTACGGCGACCTTGGAAGTGCGCATGGTGGATGAGAGCTCGGAAGCGCGCTCGGCCGAAATGGGCTCAGGCCCCGTGCCTTTTGGCTCCGAAAAATACAACGACCCCAACGGCCAGCCGATCGTGGTGAAGAAGCAGGTCATCCTGACCGGTGAAAACCTGAACGATGCCCAGCCAGGCTTTGACAGCCAGACGCATGAAGCCACGGTGAATCTGACGTTGGACGGCAAGGGCGCAACGATTTTCAAGGACGTGACCCACGAGAACATCGGCAAGCGCATGGCCATCCTGCTGTTTGAGAAGGGCAAGGGCCAGGTGGTGACTGCTCCGGTGATCCGCTCTGAAATCAGTGGCGGCCGCGTGCAGATCTCGGGCCGGATGACGACCAAGGAAGCCAGCGACACTTCGCTGCTGCTGCGCGCTGGCTCGCTGGCAGCACCGATGGAAATCATTGAGGAATACACCATCGGCCCGAGCATGGGCAAGGAAAACGTCGAAGCAGGTATCAAGAGCGTGGTGGGTGGTTTTGTGGCCATCGCCATCTTCATGTGCCTGTACTACATGGTGTTCGGCGTGATCTCCAGCATCGCGTTGGTAGTGAACCTGCTGCTGCTGATGGCGATCCTGTCGATGCTGCAGGCAACGCTCACCCTGCCAGGTATCGCCGCCATGGCCCTGGCCATTGGCGTGGCGATTGACTCGAACGTGCTGATCAATGAGCGCGTTCGAGAAGAGTTGCGCGCAGGTGCGTCGCCGCAATCGGCCATCCATGCCGGCTACGAGCACGCATGGCACACCATTTTGGACTCGAACGTGACGACCTTGATCGTGGGCCTGGCGCTCTTGGCGTTCGGCTCTGGTCCGGTGCGCGGCTTTGCCGTGGTGCACTGCATCGGTATCCTGACCAGCATGTTCTCTGCAGTATTCTTCTCGCGCGGCCTTGTCAATCTCTGGTACGGCTCTCGCAAGAAGCTCAAGAGTGTGGCTATCGGCCAGGTGTGGAAGCCCGAAGGTGAGGACCTCCGTTCCGTGGCCTCGATGAAGCGATAAGGAGGAAGAAAATGGAATTCTTCCGTATTAAAAAAGACATCCCGTTCATGAAATACGCGTTGGTGCTCAACGCGATTTCGGTCATCACCTTCGTTCTTGCGGTGTTCTTCCTGACCACCCGTGGCCTGCACCTGTCGGTGGAGTTCACTGGCGGTACGGTCATGCAGGTGGCTTACCAGCAGCCTGCGGATGTCGGCAAGATCCGTGAGCAGGTCGGTGCCCTGGGTTACCAGGACGTGCTGGTGCAGAACGTCGGCAGCGCAGACCGCGTGATGATTCGCTTGCCTATTGAAAAGGGCGTGACATCTGCACAACAGGGCGAGAAGGTCATGGCGGCGCTTAAGCAGGCCGATTCCAGCGTGACCTTGCAGCGCAGCGAATTCGTTGGCCCCTCGGTAGGAGAAGAGCTGGTGCACGGGGGCCTGATGGCGCTGGGCATGGTGGTTCTGGGTATCGTTATCTATCTGGCCATTCGGTTCGAGTGGAAGTTTGGTGTTGCGGCTGTCATCGCCAACTTGCACGACGTGGTGATCATCCTGGGCTTCTTTGCGTTCTTCCAGTGGGAGTTTTCGCTATCGGTACTGGCAGGTGTGCTGGCGGTGCTGGGCTACTCGGTCAATGAGTCGGTGGTGATTTTTGACCGGATCCGCGAAGCTTTCCGCAAGTTCCGCAAACTCAACACGCATGAGGTGATTGACCACGCCATCACCTCCACCATGAGCCGCACCATCATTACCCACGCTTCGACCGAAGCGATGGTGCTTTCGATGTTCTTTTTTGGTGGACCGAGCCTGCATTACTTTGCATTGGCGCTGACTATCGGTATCCTCTTTGGTATTTACTCATCGGTTTTCGTGGCAGCTGCGATCGCGATGTGGTTGGGTGTCAAGCGGGAGGACTTGGTCAAGCAGACCAAGAAGGATCATGACCCCAACGACCCCAATGCGGGTGCCACGGTGTGACAACTTAGGGCTTGTGCAGACCATGCCGCTGGACAAAACGCAACTCGATGAGACAGGCGTTTTGTCCGGGCCTGGTTTGCGAGGGCCACAATAACATTAACGCATCGGGAATTCTGTGGCTGTCGCTCCATCGCACCAACGCATCTGGCAAAAGAAACTGGCTCGGCAGGCGCGATTGCGGTTTGTCGGCGGTCTGTGTGCCGGGCTTCCCGTGGTGATTCTGCAACTGAATCAGCAACTGGCAGCAATCCTGGCTAAGCCCATCGTGGATGTAGGGCGGAGTCATGTGGCTTTGAGGGACGCATCGAAGAAGCTGGAGCAGCACCAGAAGGCCTGGATTGATGCCGCCACCAAGCTCTTTCGTCAAAGCCTGTTGAGCGGAGATGCCCAGGAAGACACGTCGTCCTCCAGCCTGATGCTGGAGCTGGTCACCGATGAGGCGATGAATGGCAAGATTTTTGCATCGCGCATGGCGGCCCAGGTTCTGGAGGCCGTAGCTCCTGCATTTGACCATGTCCGCAGAGTCACCCAGTTTCTGGAAGATGAAGAATTGGGGGCGAGCGATATTCTGCGTCCCGAAATCTGGTGCCAGAAGCTGATGGAGGCCTGGGAGAGTGCAGGGTTGGACCGTGCCACGCTGGAGATGCTCCGCACGGAGTTGCTCGCGCAGATCACTGATGTGGGTGCAAGAAACTATGAAAGTGTGCAGCAGTTCTATAGCGAGCAAAATGCTGCCACAGAAGAGGATCTGAAAGGCAGTCGCATCAAGCGGACGGAAGGGGAGGCTGCCAGCGGTGCTGCAGCAGCAAGCTCCGGGCAGGCGGTGCCAGGAGCCTTCTCCGCCAACATGTCTGCCAGGACAGGACTGGCCACAGGAATCGCCGACGTAACGCCCAGTTTTGCCGCAGTGCAGGGAATGGGTGCGATTGCGGCCGCCAAGCAGAAGGCGACGGGCGTGCTTGCGCAATTGCGCGGCTTTCTGGGCGGACTTGCAGGGTCTGCTGGCGGTGGGGGCATGGTTGGTGGCGGCGGTGCAACTGCGCGAACAGGGCAAGGCGGTGGAGGTGGTGTACTGATTTCCCACGCACTGCAGCAGGCGCTGATCGCACAACCCTCGATGATGGAGTCGGCCTGGTTCGACACCGTCCCTGGCCCGACCCAATACGGCGCTGCGCACATTATTGCTCCCGTGGCCATGGCTGCCAGGCAGCAATCGTCGTCGCTCAAAAGCGTTGCAACATCTGACGAAGAAAAGGCGATCATTGAAATCATCGCCTTGATGTTCCAGAGCATTCTGAACGAGGACCGCATACCTGCCGGTATCCGAATCTGGTTTGCGCGTCTGCAGGTGCCGGTGCTGCGCGTGGCCTTGGCGGAGCCCGCATTCTTCAATGACATGGAACACCCGGCCCGTCAGCTGATCGACCGCATGGGGGCATGCGTTCTGGGCTTCGAGGCCTCAGCGCTCAGTGGGACGGCACTGGAGGCCGAAGTCAAGCGTGTGGTGCAGGTGATTGAGCAATACCCCGAAACGGGCAGCCGCGTGTTTCAGCTGGTGCTCAAGGAATTCCAGAAGTTCCTGGAAACCAACCTGACCGAGCAGACGCCCAAGGCCCAGGAGCTGGTGAGCCTGGCGCAACAGGTGGAGCAGAAGGAAACGCTCGCCATCCAGTACACAATCCAGCTGCGCGATATGCTGCTGGACATGCCAGTCGATGGTGAGGTGCGCGAATTCCTGTTCAAGCAATGGTCGGATGTTCTGGCCATGTCAACCATCCGGTTCGGGGCCGAGCACGAGAACACCAAGAAATTCAAGCAGGCTGCATTGGATCTGGTGTGGTCCGCGTCCGCCAAACCCAGCAAGGAAGAGCGTGCCAAGGTCATCCGCCAGTTGCCTGTGCTGCAAACGGTCTTGCGCCAAGGTTTGACGCTGGCAGGTGTCCTGAATGAAAGACAGGATGAAATCGTCAAATCCTTGATGGACATCGTTGCCGGTGCGTTTCTGGCAAAGACCCATGAAATTCCCCGCGAGCGTATCGAGGCGATGGCACAACGCCTGGCGCACCTCGAAGATGCGCTCGATGACGTCGTGACCGAAGACTATCCGCTCAGCGCCGAGAGCATCGAGCTCATGCTCGGCATTGATACCACGGCCATCCATGTGATTGCGGACAATGGCACGCAAGTCTCGCCTGAAGTGCTGGAGTGGGCCAAACACCTGGCGGTGGGCCATTGGTTCATGCTGGACCACAATGGCAGCCCCATGCAGGTGCAATATGCGTGGCACAGCGAGCACCGGCAGCTGCAATTGTTTGCGGCGCTCAGCGGCGTGTATTTTCTGTTCCAGTTGCGCCGTATGGGCAATTACCTGCAATCGGGCTTGCTGGTGCCGCGCGATGCGGAAGGTATCACGGCCCGCGCAGCGCGCGATGCCCTGGCAAAGATCGAAGCCAATCCCGAGCGCCTGTTGCAGTAGGCCTGCCGGCAATCAGCCACGGGTCGACTGCTGAACTACTGTACTGATCAGCCGCTGATTTGGCGCTGGTACAGACCGCCAGGCAGGCGCGCTACCTGGCCTTGCAATTCCAGTTCAAGCAACTGGATCTGCAAGGTCGCTGCATCCCAGCCGGTTCTCGCAGACAGCGTGTCCAGATCTGTCGGGTCATAGCCCAGTGCTGCAAGCAATGGGTTGGCAGGGGGCTGGGAGCTGGGTGCACCTGCAACCCCGTCTGCCGCTGCAGGCGGCAGATTGCCAAACTTGGTGTTGGAAAGCAGTGGCAGCTCGTCCAGAATGTCTGCGACTGTTTCGACCAGTTTGGCGCCTTGCCGGATCAGTGCATGGCAACCCTTGCTCTGGGGGGAATGGATGGAGCCCGGGATGGCGAATACCTCGCGCCCCTGTTCATTGGCAAGGCGGGCGGTCACCAGCGAGCCGGATTCCGGAGTGGCCTCCACCACCAGCGTACCCAGTGCCAGTCCCGAGATGATGCGATTGCGCTTGGGGAAATTCTGCGCCAGTGGCGGTGTTCCCAGGTGGTATTCGCTCACGATCAGACCGTGTTCTGCAATCAGCTGGGCCAGTGCATGGTTGTGCTTGGGGTAGACGCGGTCAATGCCGGTGCCGATCACGGCAATCGTCGCCGGGGTTTCAAGAGGCGGTGCTGCCAAAGCGCCCTGGTGCGCGGCAGTATCAATACCCAGCGCCAAGCCGGACACGATGCTCACGCCTTGGCTAGCAAGTGCCTGAGAAAAAGCATGGGCATTGGCACTGCCTTGCGCTGTGGGATTGCGGCTGCCAACAACTGCCAGGGATTTATCTGGCCAAGCCTTGAGCAAACCGTCTGCGCCAAACCATTGCTCATGTCCCAACACGTACAGCAGAACAGGAGGGTCGGCGGTTTCCAGCAGGCGGCCCGGATAGTCTGGGTCGCTCAAGGTGATGATGTGGCGCCTTAGCGACGATGATGGTGCCGCCAGCAGCCATGCGCAGCTTGCTGTTTGCAGGCTACGGACGGTATCCGATGGCTGGAGCAGGGCTTTTGTCTGGTTCGCCGAGATGCAGGATTGCAGCGCCGATGCGGGCTGCGCCAGAATCTGCGCGGGCAGACCAAACTGGGCAAGCAGGCGGCGAACCGACGTATTGCCCAGGCCTGGCGTGGCTGTCAGTTGAATCCAGTCGCGCAGTGCCTGTTCATGCATGGTTTAAGGACTGCGCGGGGTGGGGGTAGATACCTGTCAGGGGCGATAGTCGGGCGAGATGAGGGCATCGCCGACCTTCACGCCTTCCTTGGCCTCCAGAATCAAGGCGTAGGAAACCTTGTCAAAGGTGCGGAACACCATGGCCAGACCATTGGCTTCGTTCGGCAGCTTGATCACGGTCTGGTCGGCATCCGTCTTGTCCTTGATGCGGGCGCCGCGCGTCATCAGGCGGAATACATGGCCCAATTCCACACCGTCTGCCTGGCCACGATTGATGGCAATCACGTTGTTGCGGGCGGCGTACGCCACTGAATTGCTGCCGTAGATGGAGACCACGCTGCCTTGCAGGTGCTCATCGGGCGCGTGGGGGACATAGCTTGTCACCTGCAGGCGCGGCATGGGCAGCAGTTTGTCGCCGATGCGGATTTCTTCCTTGACCGAAGTCACGTCGAGCGAGGCCGGTACGGGGTCGGTGTGCTGGCGGCCCTTCACATCCAGCGTGGTTTCCTGGCGTTCGCCTGCCACCAACTGGACTTTGCCCAGGTATTGCGCTTCGTAGCCCAGGATGGCGCCGGTTTCCGGATCCTTCATAGGCGTCGCGTTGCGGAACACCCGGTAGAACTGGCGCTCCTGGCCCATTTCCAGCGAGTTGTCGGCCGAGCGCCCATAGACCCGGTCGCCGGGGGAGAGCAGGGCGCGTTCCTGGGTGGCGCCCACCAGGCGTGGCGCTTTTTCGCTTTCACCCTCGCCCAGTACCTCGGGCTCTACCAGGAAGGCTTCGATCAGGCGCTGGTTCACAGCGGGCAATGCGTTGCCAGACAGGCTTTCGCTGCGCACGCGCGGAGAGATGCGGATGACTTCGTCCTCGCCGCTGCGCGAAGTGACCAGGCGCGCAAAGCCATCCTTGCGCTCCAGATATAGGGTTTGACCCGGGTAAATAAGATGTGGATTGGCAATGGTCTTGAGGTTCATGCCCCACAGCTCGGGCCAGCGCCATGGCTGCTTCAGGTACATGCGAGAGATATCCCACAGCGTGTCGCCGCGCTTGACCACATAGGTATCAGGAGCCTTGGCTGCGAGATCGCTCTCTGGAATACCTTGCGATGCCACTTTTTGCGCAGTACTGCGTTGCTGGGCGGTAACCGGCAATTGCGATGCCGGGGTTGCCGCAAGGCTGGTGAGACAGACCGATGCGATGGCTGTCGCAACAGCGGTGACGCGCAGATGGCGGAACAGTGGCTGGGTTGGCGTGGATGCTGGCATTGCCGGGTGACTCCCTCACATGCGCTGGCGGGCTGCAGCCGACCAGCGTTCAATCGTTTGTAATTCGCTCTGATTCTCGGGCCAAGCCCTTGATCGATCAATGATTATTGCAAGCCGGGCGGGCATTGGCGAGCAAAAGTGGCGAAAATAACGACATTCACAGACCAAATCCATGACAATTCTGCCGATTCTTTGCTATCCCGACCCCCGTCTGCACAAGGTGGCCAAACCTGTTGCAGTGGTGGACGACCGTATCCGCACGCTCACCCAGGACATGCTGGCCACCATGTATGACGCCAGCGGCATTGGCCTGGCGGCCACGCAGATTGATGTGCACGAGCGTGTCATCGTCATCGACGTGTCCGAAGAGCGCGACCAGCCCATGGTCATCATCAACCCGGAAATTCTCTGGGCCAGCGATGAAAAGCAGATGGGCGATGAGGGTTGCCTGTCGGTGCCCGGCATTTATGACGGCGTCGAGCGCTCGGTTGCCGTCAAGATCAAGGCGCTGAATGAAAAAGGCGAAAGCCGCGAGATTGACGCCGAGGGCCTGCTGGCCATCTGCATTCAGCACGAAATGGACCACCTGATGGGCAAGGTGTTTGTCGAGTACCTCTCGCCGCTCAAGCGCAACCGCATCAAGACCAAGCTGGTCAAGCAGCAAAAGCGCGATCTGGCAGACGCGAAAGCCTGATATGCACACGCTCCTGCGCCACGGCACCGTATCCTTGCAGAGGGCGGGCTGTCGTCCTGCAAGCCTGTTGCACAGGCTGTGGGCGGTATTGGCGGCGGGGTTGCTGCTTGCAGGCTGTGCCTATCCCACCCAGTTCAAGCCGGGCGACAGCGTGCAGGCGGTGCAGGCCAAGCTGGGTGCGCCGTATTCGGTGGTCAAAACCGATGATGGAGGTGAGCGCTGGCTCTACTCCACCCAGCCCATGGGACGCGAGGCCTTCCAACTGCGCTTTGGGGCCGATGGCCAGTTGAAGTCCACGACACAGGTGTTGACGGCCGAGAAATTTGGCGCCATCCGCAATGGCCAGTACACCGAGCAGCAACTGCTGCAGGACTTCGGGCCACCAATGGAAGTCACCCAGGTTTACAGTTTCAAGGGCCGCGTCTTTACCTACCGCTTCTGGGACAATAACATCAAGCGGTTTGCGCATGTGCATATCGATCCGCAGGGCGTCGTGCAAAAGCTGATGTTCATGGACGAGCCCACGCCCGAGCCGCGCCAGCGTGATTAACAGGCGGCTTGCAGCCATTGTGCAAGCCTGCCGATGACAGGGGCCTTGCGCCACCACCAAACGACATGAAAGTAGTATTTGCCGGCACGCCGGAATTCGCCCGTGTGGCGCTCACGCAGTTGCTGGCAGCCGGGTTTGATGTGCCTCTGGTGCTGACCCAGCCTGACCGCCCGGCAGGCCGTGGCATGAAATTGCAGGCATCGCCCGTCAAGCAGTGCGCACTGGACCACCACATTCCCGTCAGCCAGCCGCACAGCCTGCGCCTGGATGGCAAATACCCCGATGAGGCAGCAGCCGCCCGCGATGCCCTGCTGGCGGCGCAGCCCGATGTGATGGTGGTGGCCGCCTACGGACTGATCCTGCCGCAGTGGGTGCTGGATCTGCCTGCCAAGGGCTGCCTCAATATCCATGCCAGCCTTCTGCCGCGCTGGCGCGGGGCGGCTCCCATCCACCGCGCCATCGAGGCGGGCGACGCTGAGACCGGCGTCACCATCATGCAGATGGATATTGGCCTCGATACCGGAGACATGTGCCTGATCGAGCGCCTGAAGATTACCGATACCGACACCACCGCCAGCCTGCACGACAAGCTGGCCGATCTGGGCGGGCGCATGATCGTGGAAGCGCTGGAGATGAGCGCCTGTGGCGGCTTGGCTCGCACACCGCAACCTGCGCAAGGCATCACCTACGCGCACAAGATCGAGAAGGCAGAGAGCACCATCCACTGGGACGATAGCGCCGAGCAGATCGACCGCCGCATCCGTGCGTTCAACCCGTTCCCGGCTGCTTCCACCCGCATCGGCGACGAAGTTGTCAAGCTGTGGTCTGCAGAAATTGATAGCAAAGAGCGCAATCCACAAGCGCAACCCGGGCAGATTCTGTCTGTATCTGATGAAGGCGTGGTCGTGGCCTGTGGCAACGGAGCCTTGCGCATCACCGAGTTGCAGCGTCCCGGCGGCAAGCGCTTGAAGGCCGCAGACTTTTTGCGTGGCCATGCACTGCAGGCAGGCCAGATCCTGGGCGACGATCCATCTGCACCGGCGGCTGCATGACCCTGCAGCAGCTGCGCCGCGCAACCGAACACCCGAGCTTTCGTGCCGGGGTGATCGATATGTCCGGCACCGCAGTCGGCATTGCCGCCTGGGCGCTGGTGACAGGCGTGGCCATGGTCAAGGCCGGCATTTCGGCGCCGATGGCCATTTTCATGTCGCTGGTCGTCTATGCCGGCAGTGCCCAGCTGGCCGTGTTGCCGCTGCTGGCGGCCGGTGCGCCGCTGTGGGTGGTGTGGTTCACGGCGGCATGCGTCAACCTGCGCTTCGTCATCCTCTCGAGCATGTGGCGCACCTATTTTGCGCACCTGCCCCTATGGCACCGGCTGTGCATCGGCTATTTCAGCGGTGATGTGATTTTTGTGGCCTTCATGCGCCGCTATACCGCGCCTGTGCCCAAGCCCCAGCAGGTGTACTACTTCTGGGGGGCGTCGTCGGTCAACTTTGTCGCCTGGCAAGGCTTCTCGATTGCCGGCATCCTGCTGGCCAATGTGGTGCCGCTTGAGTGGGGCCTGGGCTTTGCTGGCGTGCTGGCGCTGTTGGGCGTACTGTATTCCATGCTGATTGATCGCGCGACCAAGGTTTCTGCTGTGATTGCCGCCACTGCAGCCATTGCGGCCTACGGTATTCCGCTCAAGCTCAATATCCTGGTGGCAATTGCCTGCGCCGTGACGATTGGCCTCCTGGTGGAAGCGGTGGATCAGCGCGGGCGCAAACCCAAAATCGTTGTCGTGGCCAAAAGCAAGCCACTGCCGTCGCCCGGCCCGGAGCAGCCCGACGATGGAACCAGTGCCGTGCCCGTACACGAGGAGCATGTGCGATGAGCGCCGAAGACTGGGAGCTGCTCTACCAACTGACGGCCATCGTCGGCCTCACGGTGATCACCGTCATTACCCGTGCGTTCTTCATGATCCCGAAAAACGAGCTGCCGCTGCCCGACTGGCTCAAGCGCGGCCTCAAATACGCACCGCTTGCGGCGCTCACCGCCGTCATCGCGCCAGAGGTGCTGATGACCCAGGGTCACCTCATCACCACGGTGCTGGATGCGCGCATTCCAGCGCTCGTCTGCGCCACCCTCTATTACTTCAAGAAGCGCGGCATTCTGGGCACCATCGTGGTCGGTATGGCGGTGTACCTGCCTCTGCACATTGGTCTGGGCTGGTGATCTGCTATTGATTTTGATGTGAATGCGCTTTCCAGTCGGGCGCTGGCGGCCGATTTCCTCTTGATCTTTATCACTGGCGAGGCGCCGACCTCTCCTGGCATCTGCATCTGCCCGGATGGCGCCTCTACAATGGCGGCAATTCCGGCAGCGGCCATGCTGTCCATCGGTTTTTTGACTCTGTGACGACCATTCCATGAACATCCTCCGTTTCTCCGATCTGTGTGCCCAGGGCAAGGTGCAAGGCAAGCGTGTATTCATCCGCTCCGACCTGAATGTGCCGTTGAACGATGCCGGCGACATCACCGAAGACACACGCGTGCGTGCGTCGGTTCCCGCCATCGAGATGGCCTTGAAAGCCGGCGCTGCCGTGATGGTGACCAGCCACCTGGGCCGTCCGACCGAAGGCGAATTCAAACCCGAAGACTCGCTCGCTCCCGTGGCCAGGCGCATGGCCGAACTCCTGGGCCGTGATGTGCCGCTGGTTGCCAACTGGGTCGACGGCGTTGAGGTGCAGCCCGGCCAGGTCGTGCTGCTGGAAAACTGCCGCGTCAACAAGGGCGAGAAAAAGAATGTTCCCGAGCTGGCGCAGAAGATGGCCAAGCTCTGCGATATCTATGTGAATGATGCCTTTGGCACCGCCCACCGCGCCGAAGGCACCACCTACGGTATTGCCGAGTACGCACCGGTTGCCTGTGCAGGCCCGCTGCTGTCTGCCGAGATCGATGCCATCAGCAAGGCGCTGGCCAACCCCAAACGCCCGTTGGCGGCCATTGTTGCGGGCTCCAAGGTATCGACCAAGCTGACCATTCTGCAATCGCTGTCCAACAATGTGGACCAACTCATCGTGGGTGGCGGTATCGCCAACACCTTCATGCTGGCCGCTGGCCTGAAGATCGGCAAGTCGCTGGCCGAAGCTGATCTGGTGGGTGAAGCCAAGGCGGTAATCGATGTCATGGCAGCGCGCGGCGCCAATGTGCCCATCCCGACCGATGTAGTGGTGGCCAAGACCTTTGCCGCCGATGCGCCAGCCACGGTCAAGAAGGCGACCGATGTGGCCGACGACGACATGATCCTGGACATTGGCCCCGAGACGGCGGCCGGGTTGGCTGAGCAGCTCAAGCAGGCGGGCACCATCGTCTGGAACGGCCCGGTCGGCGTATTCGAGTTCGACCAGTTTGCCGGCGGCACCAAAACCATTGCAGCGGCCATTGCCGAGTCGCCTGCTTTCAGCATTGCCGGTGGCGGCGACACGTTGGCCGCAATTGCCAAATACGGCATTGAAGACAAGATCGGCTACATCTCGACCGGCGGCGGTGCTTTCCTTGAAGTGCTGGAGGGCAAGACACTGCCAGCGTTCGAGATCCTGGAAAAGCGCGCCAACGGCTGAAGGCGACCCGCGTGGTGGCTCACGGCGCGCCCTGGCCGGAGCGCTTGCAAGGAGTAAACACTAAAGTGTGAGCAAAAACAACAAAATGCTTCGTTGTGCTCGCACTTTGGATCGTTTTCCTTGTCTTTGCGCCATCACATCTACAACAATGGAACCAAGCATGGACGGGCATCGGCTCGCCCACATTCCAATTCCGAGGAGGGAAAACATGGCATTGAAAAAGACCATTGGAGCTGCAGCGCTGGCTGGCGCTGTGCTCGCATTGACGGGCTGCGCGGTAGAAGCTCCCGTTCCATACGGCGCAAACTATGCGCAACCAACCCAGATGAAGGTGCGTGCTGCGGGCCACTGGGACCTGATGGCCAGCGACGTGGTGGCAGAAACCATGGCGACTCTGGAGCGCAATGGCCTCAATGCCAAGACGCCGCTGTATGTGGCCCTGCCGCAGAACGCCAGCGCGTTTGATGCGGTGTTCCACGATCTGGTGGTGACCAAGCTGGTGCAGCATGGCGCCTCGGTCTACAACACCCCTGGCCAGCAGCTTGAGCTGAACTACGATGCCAAGATCGTGCACCACAATCTGCAGCATGTCGGCGGCTACAGCCCCGAAGCGCCGGATGGCTACAACCGCAATGGTTACTACGGCTTTGGTGCCACCATTGGCGACGCCGATTACCAGCCCGTCACCGCCGCTGGCGCACCAGCTTACTCGGAAGTGCTGCTGACCTCGACCGTGCTGCGCCAAGGCCAGTACGTGGCGCGCAAGTCCAATGTGTACTATGTGGACAACGCCTCCGTCGGCCAGTTCGCCAAGACCGAAGCCTATCGTGCCGTGAACATGAAGGTGGTGAACAAATGATGATGCGACTGACTTCCATTGCAGCTCTCGCATCTGCCGCCGTATTGGCAGGCTGCACCAGCTGGGGCGTTCCCGCCCAGCCGGTGAGCACGGTTCGCACCGAGCCTACCTACCAGGCTGCAGATGCCAACAATTTCCTGGCCAGCAGCCAGGATGCCATCAACAAGCTGACGGCCACCGTGGTGCCTCAAGCCGTGGGCACGGGCCCTGTGCTGGTGGCCACCGTGGTGAACGTGAACAACACCAGTGCGTCGGCCCCATTGGGTCGCACGCTGTCCGAGATCTACGCCAACCAGATGGCTGCACGCGGCTTCCACGTCAAGGAAGTCAAGCTGCGCACCGATCTGTATGTGCGTGAAGGCACCGGCGAGCTGATGCTGTCGCGCGAAATGCGTGACATTGCCCGCAGCCAGAACGCCTCGATGGTGGTGGTGGGCACCTACTCGCCTGCGGCCAACTTCACCTACGTCAGCCTCAAGCTCGTGCGCACCGAAGACAGCCGCATCCTCGCGGGCTACGACTACGCACTGCCCAATGACCGCGACGTGACCCGTCTGGTGAACGCACCACGTTAAGCCAAGCATGGGCTAGCGCCCATCTGGTGAGCGCAACGCACTATCGTTTTGATAGTGCGTTTTTTATTGCAGATGATGGGTGCAGAGAACGTGGCTTTGGCGCCGGGACAGCGCTGAGGAACAGCCCGGCGTCATCAGTGATCGCCTACCAACACGCTGGGCTAGGCTCGGGTGCTGGCTTTGCTTGGCCACAGCACCGAGGCAATGGCCACCACCATCAGGGCCACAGCCGTCCAGTCCTGCCAGTGCAGAACTTCCTCCAGCCACCACGCGCCGCTGAAGACCCCCAGTACCGGGATCATCATCACGCTCAATGTGGAGGCCAATGGTGGCAGGGTGCGCACCAGAAAGAACCAGGCCACCTGCGCAAAGCCGATCACCAGGATGGCATTGAAAAGAATGGCGCCCCAGGCCATTGCATCGGGGGCATGCCACTGCGGGCGTTCCAGCACCGTGGTCAGCACGCACAGGCAGAGGGTGGTTTCCACAGTCATCCAGAAAGCCAGCGTCAGTGTCGGTGCCGGGATCGTGGTGCGCCGCAGCAACTGCGTGCCCAGCGCCCAGCTGCCGGCAGCCACCAGCATCAGCGCCACACCCGTGGGTTTGCCTCCCAGCTTGTCCATCTCGTTCCACAGAAGCAGCAACACGCCACCTGCTGCGGCTGCGACGCCAGCCCAGGCGCGCGCTGGCAGGCGATCACTGAAGAACAGAGCGCCAATGGCTGCTGAAAAAATGGGCATGGTATAGCCCAGAATGGCGGCCCGCCCGCTGGGCAGCAAGGGGATGGCAATGATGATCAAGGTGTGCCACAGCACCATGTTGAAAAGGCCGAGCACCAATAGGCGCACCCAGTAGCGGCGCTCCACCTTGAAGGGCGTCTTCAGCACCACCAGCAAGGCCGCCAGCAGGGGCAGACCAATGAGCATGGAGCTGGCGCGGAAAGCCAGCGGAGGGAAATGCTGCACGCCCAGCTTCATCACCGGCCAGTTCAGGCCCCAGACCAGGGTCAACAGCGTCAATGTAATCAGTTGTTTTCGCGACAGGGTAGGCATGGGCAGCGATGGTAACTGCAATCCCCGCATGGCACAGTCAGCTGCGCAAAACCCATCAAGGGCGGCCTTTTACAATACGGGTCATGCCATTCATCGACCAGCTGCGCGCCGCAGCCACCCAAAACAACTCCATGCTGTGCGTGGGCCTGGATCCTGAACCCAGCCGCTTTCCCGGGGCCATGAAGGGCGATGCGTCCAGAATCTATGATTTCTGTGCCGCCATCGTGGATGCCACCCACGGCCTGGTCAACAGCTTCAAACCGCAGATTGCGTACTTTGCGGCCCATCGCGCCGAGGACCAGCTGGAAAAGCTGATGGCGCACATGCGTGCGGTTGCACCGCATGTGCCGGTGATTCTTGACGCCAAGCGCGGCGACATCGGATCGACCGCCGAGCAATACGCCAAGGAAGCCTTTGAGCGCTATGGCGCCGATGCGGTGACCTTATCGCCTTTCATGGGTTTTGACTCCATCACACCCTATCTGAAGTACGAAGGCAAGGGCGCCTTCCTGTTGTGCCGCACCTCCAACCCGGGGGGGGATGACCTGCAGGCCCAGGTGCTGGCTGATGTGCCCGGCAATCCCCGGATGTTCGAGCATGTAGCCCAACTGGCCCAGGGCCCGTGGAACACCAATGGCCAGCTCGGCCTGGTGGTGGGCGCCACGCGCCCGCAGGAAATCGAGCGCGTGCGTGCGCTTGCGCCGTCGCTGCCCTTGCTGATTCCTGGCGTGGGCGCGCAGGGCGGCGATGCCGTGGCCACGGTCAAGGCAGCGCGCATCGGGGGGGGGCCCATCGTCATCAATTCCTCGCGTGCGGTTCTGTACGCATCTCAGGGCGACGACTTCGCGCAGGCGGCGCGTCTGGCTGCGCAGCAAACGCGGGACATGCTGAACGCAGTGGACTGAGGGGCACTGTCCAGCGCCTGTCGGCTCTCTGTCGTGCGGATGGCGGCCTGCTGGCGTGGTGCAGCACACGGAAACTTGGCACATTGCAGTGGCGATGTTTCAGGAGAAATGACATGCTGGTTCAAAAACTGCGTTTGCAACGAGGGTGGTCCCAACAACAACTGGCCGAACTGAGTGGCCTGAGCGTGCGAACCATTCAACGTATCGAGCAAGGCAGTGGTGCCACGGTCGAAACCTGGAAATCGCTGGCGTCCGTCTTTGAGGTGGACTTTCAGCAATTACGAGGAGTTCCGGCCATGCATGCATCCGAACAGACAACGGGCAGCCCAGACGCGGACAACGCTTTACCGCCAGCCCCCGCGCCAATGACCACTGCAAGCGACCAGCAGCGCGCGCAGGAAGAATGGCTGGCGATGCGCCATGTGCGTAAACTGGGCCGCTTTTACCGGCAACTGATGCTATATGTCGTTGTCATCGCCGTACTGGCCCTGGTCAACGCATTCACACAGCGCCATTACTGGTGGGTGGTGTGGCCCGCATTCGGCTGGGGCCTGGCGTTGCTGTTGCAAGCCAACAGGCTGTTCCAGTGGGTGCCGTTTCTCGGCTCGGATTGGGAACGCCGCCAGGTGGAAAAGCGATTGAACCGGCCGCTATAGTGTGTGGCGTGTGATCAATCTTTTGGATTGGTCTGCTTCTCCTTTGTGGGCACAATGGGGCATGGCTGGTGCGGCACTTTCCGGTGTCTGCGCCGCACAAGGATGAAACCATGCATAACTTTTTGAAGCGCCGGCACATGATGCCGGTTTTCTGCGCTGTGGCGCTCGGCACGCTGGCGATCCCGGCGCTGGCAGCAGACAACTATCCCAGCAAACCCATCACCATCGTGGTGGGCTACCCGCCTGGCGGCAGTACCGATCTGGTGGGGCGTCTTGTGGCGACCGAGCTGTCCGAGCGATTGAAACAACCGGTCGTGATCGAGAACCTGGGCGGGGCTGGTGGCGCAATTGGGGCGCAGAAGGTGGCCAAGGCCACGGCAGATGGCTACACCCTGCTGGTGTCGGCCAATAACGAGATGGCGATTGCGCCGTTCATCAACAAAGCCGTCAAATACGATGTGTTCAAGGATTTTGCGCCGATTGGCCTGGTGGCCACCCAGCCCATGGTCCTGGTGGCATCCCATTCCACTGGCGTCAAGAACGCGAATGATTTCATTCAGCTGGTGGCTGCAAATCCGGGCAAGTACAGCTATGGCAGCTCGGGCGTCGGCACCGCCTTGCATCTGGCGGGCGAAATGGTCAAGCAAAGCGGTGGCCTGGACATGATCCATGTGCCCTACAAGGGAGTGGCGCCGCTGACGAATGATCTGGTGGGCAACAACCTCGAATTCGGCGTATTCGTGCTCTCATCGGGCCTGCCGCACATCAAGGCGGGCAAGGTGGTGGCGCTGGGCACCACCGAGGCGAAGCGCTCCAGCGTAACGCCGGATATCCCCGCCCTGGCCGAGAATCCGCAGTTCAAGCATGTGGATATCAACAGCTGGTTTGCGCTGATGGGACCCGCCAAGCTGCCTGCAGCGGTGGCTGCCAAACTCAAGACTGCACTGAACGACACCTTGCAGTCGCCTGCCTTCCGCGCCAAGATGGAGGCAACCGGCAACGTGCTGGCATCGCCCAAGGTCGATATGACAGTCTTCCTGAAGACGGAAGTCGCCAAATACAAGAAGATTGTCGACGCCGCCAACATTGAAGAGTGACGGAAAGGTGTGGGGCTGATAACGCACCATTTCGCTATAAAATAAATAGCAAATTGCGCTTTTATGATCCAGCGCAGGAGGCTGTTTTATAGACGCTCCCTGCGCGCAGCCTCCACCAGCTGTCCACCCCAGATCACTACCACCAGTGCCAGCACTACCAGCACGGCGCCAGCCCACTGCCAGGGTGTCACCTTTTCATCCAGCATCAGCATGCCGGTGGACAGGCCAATCACCGGTACACACAGGCTGAAGGGCGCCACGCGATTGGCGGAGTAGCGCTGGATCAGCTGTGTCCACAGCCCGTAGCCGATGGTGGTTGCAATCCAGCCCAGGTAGGCAATGGACGCCCACGCCAGCAGCGGAATCTGCTGCCAGGTCTGCAACTGTGTCCATCTGCCAATATCGCCGTCGTCCAGCCAGGCCGAGAGCGCGATGAACGGAATGATGGGCATCAGGCTGCCCCAGGTGATGAAGGCGATCGGGTCGTAGCTGGCGTTTTCCTTTTGCGCGAGGCGCACCACCACGTTCGAGCAGGACCACGAGGTGGCCGCACACAGCACCAGCAGCAGGCCTGCCAGCGTGGTGCCGCCCGTGCCGTTGCTGCGCAGCTCATTGACTAGCAGGCAGCCCAGGCCCAGTGCGGCAATGCACATGCCCGCCACCAAAGGGCGTGCGGGCTTGCCGCGCAACAGCACCCAGGTCCATACGGCTGTCAGAAACACCTGGGTCTGCAGAATCACGCTGGCCAGCGACGCCGTCATGCCGACTTTGAGGGCCGTGAACAGAAAGCCGAACTGCCCTACGCCCTGCAGCAGGCCAAACAGCACCACCCAGCGCCAGTGCACCTTGGGCGGCTTGATGAACAGCACCAGCGGAAACGCCGCGCAGATATAGCGCATGGCGCCCAGCTCAAAGGGCGTGAGGCTGCGCAGACCCCATTTCATCACCACGAAATTCACCCCCCAGATCACAACGACGGCCATGGCGAGCATCAAATCCCGGGGGCTGAACGGGGGCGACGACGAAGAAGAGGAAGACATGGCGGCAGAGCTGTTGTTGTGCTGTTTTGGCCCAGTGTAGAGATGGGGGCGGCACCTTGCTGGCACTGCGGTATTGCTACCCAAAGTGGCGTCCCAATCCTCAGCATGCTCCCGCTGTCGACTGGGGTAACCGGCCCTGCCGGGCCTGCTGATCTCCAGCCTTTACGGCGTCTGCAGGCGCTGTGGCGACAGCGCATCGGGCTGCACACCTTGCTGCTGCAGCACGGGGGCAAGTGGCTCGTTCAGTGCCAGATTGCGTGCCAACAGCGAATAGCCATACGCACTCTGGATACCGTAGCCGCCCTGTGCGGCCACCCACAGGAACTGTGGCGCCTGGGTGTCCCAGCCGATCACCATTTCTCCGTCTGCCACAAAGCTGCGCAAGCCCGCCCAGGTGTGCCTGGGGCGGCGTATGTCGAACTGCGTGGCCTGCATGATGCGGTCAATGCCAATGGCAATGTCCAGCGCTTCGGGCTGCACATCGTGCGGCGTAGTCGCATCCGCATTCGCGGGAGAGCCGAGCAACTGGCCTGCATCGGGTTTGAAGTACCACTGCTCATCGATATCGATCACCGCCGGCCAGGCATGGCCGTCCATGCCATCGGGCATGGCAAAGGTGAATGCGCTGCGCCGCTTGGGTGTGAGGCCAATGGGTGCGGCGCCTGCCAGACGGCCCATCTCATCGGCCCAGGCGCCGGCGGCGTTGACGATGTGGCGCGCCTGTGCGCTGCGGCCATCGGCCAGTTGTACGGTCCAGCGCTGTGCCTGGGCATTCCATTGCAGTGCCTGCACGTCGGCATCGGTCCACAGCTGGCCGCCGCGCTGGCGCAGACCGCGCAAGAAGCCTTGGTGCAGGCCATGAACATCGAGGTCGCGGGCGCCATCGTCGGTAAAGCCGGCCACCAGTACTTCGGTGTTCAGCGCAGGCAGCAGGGCCTTGAGGGCCGTGGTATCCAGCCAGCGGGCGTGGGGGGAATGCAGCTGTGCGTTCTGAAACTCCTTGCGCAGCTGCGGCAGTTGGTCGTTGCTCGCCACATACAGTACGCCGCGCGGGCTCACCAAGGGCTGCTCGGCAAAATCTGCTGGCGGCTGCTCGTAAAACATGCGGCTGGCGCGTGTCAGCGCCTGCACCTGGGCGGGGCCGTAATGCTCTTCAAACAGCGCGGCAGAACGGCCCGTGGTGTGGTAGCCGGGCTGCGATTCACGCTCCAGCACCAGCACGGATGCGCGCTCTGCCAATTGCCAGGCAGTGGAACTGCCAGCCATGCCGGCACCGATGACGATGAAATCCCAGATGGAATCGGATAGGGAATTGGATGCGGCAGAAGGGGAACTGAGGTGTTGGTCCATGATCACCATGGTACTGTCTGGCGTCGACCAAGAGGAGGCCCCATGGCACCGAATTTCCTGCCACTGTCGCCTATGCCACTGCGCTGGAGCGCGCTGCGCCCGCTGTCGGTCTTTGCTGGCGTGTGCATGGCTGCAGGCGTGGCGCTGGCGCAACCCGCATTGCCCAAGCCTGAGGTGCTGGCAAGTGGCCTGGCCAACCCATGGGCGCTTGCGCCCCTGCCCGACCAACGCTGGCTTGTGAGCGAGCGTGCGGGCAAGCTGTGGCTGCTGAACGCGCAGGGCGCAAAGCAGGCGGAGCTGAAAGGCGTGCCCGCCGTGGCATTCGGCGGGCAGGGCGGTTTGCTGGATGTGGTGGCCGACAGCCAGTTTGCCAGCAACCGCCGCATCTACTTTTGCTACAGCGAACCCGGGCAAGACAAGGAGACCAACAGCACGGCGCTCGCCAGCGCACGTATTGCTGCGGATGAGCGCCAGCTTGAAGAGGTCAAGCGGATCTTCAGCCAACGCCCCAAGGTCAAAAGCAGCGCGCATTTTGGTTGTCGCATTGCACAGGCGCGCGACGGCACGCTGGTCCTGAGCCTGGGCGATCGCTATTCCTACCGCAACGATGCGCAGAAACTGGACAACCACCACGGCAAACTGGTGCGCATTGCCGCAAATGGGAGCGTGCCCAGGGACAACCCCTTTGTCGGCAAGCCGGATGTGCTGCCTGAAATCTACAGCTACGGCCATCGCAACAGCCAGGGCCTGACGATGGGGCCTGATGGCCAGCTTTGGCAGCACGAGCATGGTCCCCAGGGCGGCGACGAGGTGAACCGCCCGCAGCCTGGCAAAAACTACGGCTGGCCCGTCATCACCTACGGCGAAGAATATGGCGGCGGCAAGATTGGTGAGGGCGCGCAGAAAGCTGGCATGGAGCAGCCCTTGCATTACTGGGTGCCCAGCATCGCGCCATCGGGCATGGCTTTTATCACCAGCGATCGTTACGGGCCGGGCTGGAAGGGCAGTTTGCTGGTGGGTGGGCTGAAATCACGCAGTCTCGCCAAGCTGCAGGTACAGGATGGACGCATCACCGGCGAGCAGCGCTTGTACGAGTCGCTGGGCGAGCGCATCCGCGATGTGCGCCAGGGAGTGGATGGCTTGGTCTATCTGCTGACGGATGGGCCCGACGGCAAGCTGATTCGCCTGGTGCCGTAAGAACTGCTCAAAGGCGGCTTACAGCTTGCGTTTGAAGCCCAGATGGCTGGGCTCGAAGCCAAGCTTCTGGTAGAAGCGGTGCGCATCGGTGCGGCTTTTGTCGGTGGTCAGTTGCACGACCGAGCAGCCCCGCTCACGGCACTGCGCCACCGCCCACTCCAACATCTGCTGGCCTGCGCCAATGCCGCGCAATGCAGCAGCGATGCGTACCGACTCGATCTGGCCGCGCCAGGACCCGGTGTGCGACAGGCCGGGCACAAAGGACAGCTGCAGTGTTCCCACGACCTGGCCCTGCAGCTCGGCCACCACGAGGCGCTGGCTCGAATCAGCGCAGATGGCTTCAAATGCCGCGATATAGCGCGAGTCTGGCGGGTTGGCCAGCACCTCACGTTCGCGGCCCAGGGCATCGTCCGCCAGCAAGGCAATGATGGCGGGCAGGTCGGCAATGTGTGCGGTGCGAAAAATCAGGCTCGCGGACATAGGCGCAGTGTGGCGTTCCTGGGTATTGGTCATCGGATGGCAGGCTGCGTCTGAAAGTGATGGGCTCAGGCCTGAAGGTAAGGCGCCAGATACCGCCCGGTATGGCTTGCCGGGTTGGCTGCCACTTCTTCGGGGGTGCCCTGTGCTACCACCTGGCCGCCGCCTGCACCGCCCTCTGGGCCCATGTCGATGACCCAGTCGGCGGTTTTTATCACGTCCAGGTTGTGCTCGATCACGACGATGGTGTTGCCCGCGTCGCGCAACTGGTGCAACACCTTCAGCAGCAGGTCGATATCGGCAAAATGCAGGCCGGTGGTGGGCTCGTCCAGAATGTAGAGCGTGCGGCCGGTGTCGCGCTTGGAGAGCTCCTGCGCGAGCTTGACACGCTGCGCCTCGCCACCCGACAGGGTGGTCGCGCTCTGACCCAGGCGAATGTACGACAGGCCCACATCCAACAAGGTCTGCAGCTTGCGCGCGATGGTCGGCACATCCTTGAAGAAGGTGTGCGCATCCTCCACCGTCATGTCCAGTATCTGCGCAATGTTCTGGCCCTTCCACTGCACCTGCAGGGTTTCGCGGTTGTAGCGCTGACCGTGGCACACATCGCAGGGCACGTACACGTCAGGCAGAAAATGCATCTCCACCTTCACCATGCCATCGCCCTGGCAGGCTTCGCAACGGCCACCGGCCACGTTGAAGGAAAAGCGTCCTGGGCCGTAGCCGCGTTCCTTGGCGGTGTTGGTCTCGGCCATCAGCTCGCGGATGGGCGTGAACAGACCAGTGTAGGTGGCCGGGTTGCTGCGCGGCGTGCGGCCAATGGGGGACTGGTCCACGTTGATGACCTTGTCGAAGTAGTCGAGCCCCTCGATCTCGTCATACGGCGCCACATCGCCCTGCGCGCGGTTGATCTTTTGCGCCGCCGCAGCGTACAAGGTGTCGTTGACGAGCGTGGATTTGCCCGAGCCCGAGACACCGGTCACACAGGTGAACAGGCCTACCGGAAAATCCACCGTGGCATGGTGCAGATTGTGGCCGCTGGCGCCCGCCACCCGCAGGGTCTGCACGGCGTGCGGATCGATGTTTTTGATGCCGGATGTATTGCTTGCGCTTGACTGGCGAGCGCTGACTGCTCCCTTTTTGGGAGTCTTCTTGGCGAGAGAGGCTTCCACGGTCGGAAAATGCGACTCCGCCTTGGCTCCCTCGGGCTTGCCCGCAGGTGCTCCCACTGTGCCCTCCAGCACCGGCAGCCAGGGGGTGCGGCGCGGGGGTACGGCAATGGTCTTTTTCCCGCTCAGGTACTGGCCAGTCAGCGACTGCGCATTGGCGCAGATGTCGGCATAGCTGCCCTGTGCCATCACCCGGCCACCGTGCACGCCGGCGCCTGGTCCCATGTCGATGATCTGGTCGGCCGCGCGCATCATGTCTTCGTCGTGTTCGACCACGATCACACTGTTGCCGATGTCGCGCAGGTGCATCAGGGTGGCGATCAGGCGGTCGTTGTCGCGCTGGTGCAGGCCGATGGAGGGCTCGTCGAGCACGTACATCACCCCCGTCAGGCCGCTGCCGATCTGCGAAGCCAGCCGGATGCGCTGCGCCTCGCCGCCCGAGAGCGTTTCGGCGCTGCGGTCCAGGCTGAGGTAGGTCAGGCCCACGTCGTTGAGGAACTGCAGGCGCGTGCGGATTTCGTGGATCACGCGCGCGGCGATATCGGCCTTGGCGCCGGAGAGGTGCAGATGGCTGAACCAGTCATAGGCTTCGGCCAGGGTGACATGGCTCACGTCCTGAATGGCACGGGCCTCGTCCCCTTCGCCCACGCGCACAAAGCGTGCCTCGCGGCGCAGGCGCGCGCCGTGGCAATCGGGGCAGGGCTGCACGCTCTGGTAGCGCGAGAGCTCATCGCGCACGATGCTGGAATCGGTTTCCCGATAGCGCCTTGCCATATTGGGCAGGATGCCTTCAAAGGGGTGTTTCTTGGTGATCAGCTTGCCTGCGTTTTCGCCGCTGGCCAGTTCGTACTTGAAGGCGATGTCTTCGCTGCCCGATCCGTACAGCACCACCTGCCGCACGTTGTCCGGCAGGCTCTCGAAAGGCTGCTCAATGTCGAACTTGTAGTGGCGGCCCAGGCTCTCCAGCATGGCAAAGTAATAGCCATTGCGGCGGTCCCAGCCCTTGATCGCGCCGCTGGCGAGACTCAGCGAGGGGAATGCCACGACGCGGTCAACGTCGAACACCTCATGCACGCCCAGGCCGTCGCAGGAAGGGCAGGCACCGTGGGGCGAGTTGAACGAGAACAGCCGCGGCTCCAGCTCCGCCAGCGCGTAGCTGCAGATCGGGCACGAGAACTTGCTGCTGAACAGATGTTCCTTGCCGGTGTCCATCTCCATGGCCAGCACACGGCCATTACCTTCGTTGCCGCCTACGCGCAGCGCCGCCTCAATGCTCTCGGCCAGGCGCTGCTGCACATCGGGGCGGATCTTGACGCGGTCGATCACCACGTCGATATCGTGTTTCTCGTTCTTTGCCAGAGGCGGCAGCGCTTCGTGCTCGTACATCTGTCCATCGACCCGAAAGCGCACATAGCCCAGCGCCTGCATCTGGGCGAACAGCTCGACGAACTCGCCCTTCTTGCCGCGCGCCACGGGGGCGAGGATCATCAGCTTGGTGTCCTGCGGCAGCGCCAGGATCGCATCCACCATCTGGCTCACGGTCTGCGCCGCGAGCGGCAGGTTGTGGTCCGGGCAGAACGGCGTGCCGGCGCGGGCATACAGCAGGCGCAGGTAGTCGTGGATTTCGGTCACCGTGCCCACGGTGGAGCGCGGGTTGTGGCTGGTTGCCTTCTGCTCGATGGAGATGGCTGGCGACAGGCCTTCGATGAGGTCGACATCGGGTTTGTCGAGCCGACCCAGGAACTGGCGCGCATAGGCCGACAGGCTCTCGACATAGCGGCGCTGCCCCTCGGCATACAGGGTGTCAAACGCCAGACTCGATTTGCCCGAGCCCGACAGCCCGGTGATCACCACCAGCTGGTGGCGCGGGATGTCGAGATCGATGTTCTTGAGGTTGTGGGTGCGTGCGCCACGGATGGAGATGCGGCTGTGCGCCAGGCGCGCACCCAGGTAGCGGCCATCGTCCTGCGCCGGGGGTTCACCCAGTTCGGCGTGCAGATCGAGGGCGGCATTGGGAATGGTCGGAGTGCGTGGTGGCATGGGTGGCGCGAAGAACCAAAACTCCCCATGATAGCCAGCCAGCGGGTTTTGTGTGTGACCGACGCACTTTGGCGCCAAGGTTGTACAGGGCAAATAGCCATGCCACAGGGCGCAAAAGATGTTGATGTCGCGCAAGTACAGCGATAGAAAATGGAATATACATACGCCAAATCAGTGCATGCAGCTATTGATTTGGAAGCGTGTTGTTTCCTGTTGTCTGTAAGGATTGTGGCGCCGCCCTACACTTGCCGCTGGCGATAATCCTTGTCGCGCTGCGGGCTGAATGTCAGCCCCTTGCTTTTTTTGGCCCATCTTCTGATTTCTCCCTTGCCGCGCTCCTCCCGTCCATCCTCTTCTTCATCCGCCATGCTGCCTGCCGAGCGGCGTGCCAGCGTGAGCCTGGCGTTGATCTTCGCGCTGCGCATGCTCGGACTGTTCCTGGTGCTGCCCGTCTTTGCGCTGGAGGCACGCAAGTACCCTGGCGGAGATGATCCGGCGCTGGTGGGGCTGGCCATGGGCATCTATGGGCTCACACAGGCGGTGTGCCAATTGCCGCTGGGCATGGCCTCCGACCGGCTGGGTCGCAAGAAAGTGATCGTGCTGGGCCTGCTGGTATTTGCGGCAGGCAGTCTGCTCGCCGGGCTTGCGGGCAATCTGCACACGCTGCTGATCGGCCGTGCGCTGCAGGGTGCAGGCGCCGTTTCAGCTGCGGTGACGGCGCTCCTGGCCGACCAGACGCGCGATGCCGTACGTACCAAGGCCATGGCACTCGTAGGGGCCAGCATTGGCCTGATGTTTGCGCTGGCCCTGGTGATCAGCCCGCTGCTGGTGGTGCATATCGGCCTTTCGGGCCTGTTTCTGCTGACCTGTGGCCTGGCGCTGGCAGGGATTGCCGTGGTGCTGTGGGTGGTGCCGCCCGAGCCGATGGTGCACCATGGCGGCCCACGCGGCAGCCTGCGCGATGTGCTCCGGCACGCCGATCTGCTGCGCTTGAATGGTGGCGTGTTTGTGCTGCACACCGTGCAGATGGCCATGTGGGTGGCGGTGCCTGCCATGCTGGTGCAGGCTGGCCTGCCCAAGGCAGAGCACTGGCATGTCTACCTGCCGGCGGTGGTGCTGTCATTTGTGGCCATGGGTGCGCTGTTTTCGATGGAGCGCAAGGGCAGGCTGCGTGCCGCGCTGCTGGGCGCCATTGCCCTGGTGCTGGTGGTGCAGGTGGGGCTGGGCATGCTGGCGGCTGGCGGCAGCATTCCCACCATCTGGTGCATGGCGCTGTTGATGTTTGTGTTTTTCTGCGGTTTCAATGCGCTGGAGGCCACGCAGCCCAGCCTGGTTTCTCGCATGGCGCCAGCACCACTGCGTGGTGCAGCGCTGGGCTGTTACAACACCTTGCAGTCGCTGGGCCTGTTCGCAGGCGGTGCGCTGGGGGGAGTCCTCGCCAAGTGGGCCGGGCCGGCGGGCCTGTTTGCCGTCACTGCGGTGCTCACGCTGCTGTGGCTGGTGTTGACCTGGCCATTACGGCCTGTGGCGCGTGCAGACCACAGTGGCGAGGCGGGGAGAGTGAGCGCTGGCAACGGTTCTGCTCGCTGAGTGGGCCAAGCCCTGTTTTTCTGTCGACTCTGCCGCGCACCCGTGCTGCGCTTTGGGGTAGGATACGAACCTGTTTTTCACAAGTGATGGGCGTTTGAAGGCCGCAGGGCCAGCAAGGCTGCCAACGCATAGTAGGCGCTCATTTTTCAAGGACTCATTTCCACCATGGCATCCGTCAACAAAGTCATCATCGTCGGCAATCTCGGCCGCGATCCCGAAATCCGCACCTTCCCGTCGGGCGACCAGGTCGCCAACGTCACCATTGCCACCACCGACCGCTGGCGTGACAAGAACACCGGCGAGAACAAGGAGGCCACCGAATGGCACCGTGTGGTTTTCAATGGCCGCCTGGCAGAAATCGTGGGGCAGTACCTGCGCAAGGGCAGCCAGGTGTATGTGGAAGGCAGCCTGCGCACCCGCAAGTGGACCGACCAGGCCACCGGCCAGGAGCGTTACGCCACCGAAATCCGCGCTGACACCATGCAGATGCTGGGCAGCCGCCAGGGCCAGGGCGGTCAGGGCCAGGGCGACGACTACGGCTATGGCGACAGCGGCTACGGCGACCAAGGCGGTGGCGGCCAGGGTGGTGGCCAAGGCGGCTACCAGCAGCGCCGCGCGCCAGCGCCTGCCATGGCTCCTCGCCAACAGCAGGCACCTGCACCGCGTCCGGCGCCCGCACCCATGCCCGCACCGGCTCCGCGCGCAGCGTCGGGCTTTGACGACATGGACGACGATATTCCGTTCTGATCCGCGCCTGCTGCGCGCTCACCCATGAACGATTCAAGGCCTGCATCCCACTTTGGTGCAGGCCTTTGTTTTTGACGAAAGCCTTGCCATGACTGCTGGTGCCGACATCGTTTCTGCCTTCGCTCCCACGGGCCGCGTGCGCGCTGCCATCAACGTGGGCAATCCCATCCTGGCGCGGCTGCAGACCGATGGCACGCCTGCCGGTGTTTCGGTGGACCTGGCGCAGCGCCTGGCGGTACAGCTGGGAGTGCCGCTGGAGCTGCAGGTGTTTGAGGCGGCGGCCAAGTCGGTCGATGCGGTGACAAACGGTGTGGCGGATTTCGGGTTCTTTGCCGTCGATCCGGTGCGCGGTGCAGGCATTGCGTTTTCCGCGCCCTATGTGCTGATTGAAGGGGCTTATATGGTGCGCAGCGATTCGCCGCTCACCGGCAACGCCCAGGTCGATGTGCCGGGCCATACCGTGGTGGTAGGCCAGGGCAGCGCGTACGACCTGTACCTGTCGCGCGAGCTCAAGCACGCCAGCATCGTGCGTGCACCGACATCGCCTGCGGTGGTGGATGTGTTTCTGGCGCCGTCAGGCGATGTGGCCGCAGGCGTCAAGACCCAGTTGGAGGCCAGTGTGGCGCAACGCAGCGGCTTGCGCATGCTGCCCGGGCGCTTCATGGTGATTCAGCAGGCCATGGGCGTGCCAAAAGCACGGGGTACGGCCGTGGCCCAATGGCTGTCCGATTTTGTGGAAGAGGCCAAGGCGAGCGGCTTTGTGGCCGAGGCGCTGGCCCGCCACCAGATACAGGGCGCCATCGTTGCGCCGCGCAAGGATTGAGTGATGGTGTTTGATCGACTGGTGCAACTGCTCGACGGCCATGGCGCGCGCTACCGCGTGCTGGAGCACCCGGCAGAGGGTAAATCGGAAGAGGTGGCGCGCATTCGCGGTACAGCGCCGGGCCAGGGCGCCAAGGCCATGCTGTGCAGAACCAAGAGTGGGGCGGCTGGAGAGAACTGGGTGCTGGCGGTGCTGCCGGGCGACCAGAAGCTGGATTTTCGCAAGCTCGCGGCTGCCCTCGGGTTGCCCAAGATGACGCTGGCGAGCGCTGAAGAAGCCACGCAGCAGACCGGCTGCGTGATCGGTGCCATCCCTCCGTTCAGCCTGGCGCCGCAGATCACGCTGGTGGTGGATCCAGGCCTGGTGGCGCGTTTTGGCGAAATCGCCTTCAATGCCGGCAGGCTGGACCGCTCGATGGTGCTGAACAGCGAGGACTATGTACGCGTTGCCCAGCCGGCGCAGCATGCGATCTGCGCGGATGCGGTGTAAGCGAAAAACGCGGCTGATGCCCAATCAGTGGGCGCAGTGACTTTGTTTTTGATAGCAAGTGTCAGGGTAAAAGGCAGTATTCCCCCTCGTCTGGTCGCTGAACGAGACGCAAAAATCCAACACTGTGGCCGCTCGGCCGGCGCGGTTTGCAGCGTGGCTGCTGTGCCACAGCACAATATGCGCCATGTTCATCGCCATCCCGCTTGAAAACAAACCCTCCTGGCAGTCTCCACCATGGATGACCGTGCTGTTGATCGTCATCAACTGTCTGGTGTTCTGGGTCTGGCAGGAAGGTGAGGAGCGGGGGGCAGAGCGCGCTGCCAAGACCTACGCGCACACGGCGCTTCCTGCGATGGAGGTGCCGGAGTTCGTCAAATACCTGGATGCGCAGAGCCAGAACAAGGACAGCCGCATCAGCAAGCAACTGGTGCGCATGGCCCAGGGCCTGCAAAAATCCCAGGATTACGAGCAGTTGTACACGCTGATGTGGCAAGAGGGCCGCTTTCGGCGCCAGTTGCTGGCGGGCGAGGTGATCCGGCCTGGCGATCCGCTCCATGCCGAATGGCAGGCTGCACGCACCCGCTTTGCACCGCAGGAGCCCAAGCCCTTCACATCGCGCTGGGCCATGAGCTACGAGCCCGGCGCCGGCTTGCAGCCTGTGCAGGCCTTCACCTCCACCTTCCTGCATGGCAGCACCGGCCACCTGGTGGGCAATATGGTGTTTCTGTTCCTGTTCGGCTTCACGCTGGAGATGGCGCTGGGTGCAGGGCTGTACCTGTGTTTTTATGCCATCGCCGGCATCAGTGCATCGCTGTTCGCAGGCCTGTTCTATGCCGGCATGGGCAGCTACGGACTGGGTGCATCGGGTGCGATTGCAGGGCTGATGGCCATGTACGTGGTGCTCTACCGCATGCGGCGCATCCGGTTCTTCTACATGCTGGCGTTCTACTTCAACTACGCCACCTGGCCCGCGCTGGTACTGCTGCCGGTGTGGATGGGGTTCGAGTTGGCGCAACACTGGATAGGCGGACGCGGCGTGGCCTACATGGCGCACTTTGGCGGCCTGGTGGCAGGGGGTATCCTGATGGCGCTGTACCTGCAGTTGCGGCGCAAGGAATCGGTGGTGGAAGAGGCTGCGCGCGACAAGCAGGCGGCCAAGGCGCAGGCAGATGCCTTGCAGGCAGCCGTGCAGCGGGCCCAGCAGCATACCGATGCGCTGGCATTTGACCGTGCGGCCCGTGCGTGGCGCGAGGCCGCCAAGCTCGCGCCCACCGATCCCAAGATTCTGCGGGCCTGGTTCGAGAGTGCCCGCCATGCCCCTGCCAGCGATGATTTCCACCTGGCCGCGCGCGCCATCTTCAAGCTGCCCGCCAGGACCGATGCCGAGCGCCAGTTGCAGCACCGCAGCTGGCGTGTGTACTGCGAGCGCGCCCAGCCGGTGCCGCGCATCAGCAGCAACACGCTCCATGCGCTGATGCCGGGCTTTGTACGCCTGGGCGAATGGGACGACGCCCAGAAGCTGTGCCAGCAACTGGAAAAGGCTGCGGACCACCCGCAGTGGCCAAGCACCCTGGCATTGCTGGCCAATGGCCTGGCCAAAGCTGGTCGCATGGACGATGCACGCCGCTGGCTGCCCGCATTGCAGCAGGCGGCACCGCACGAGCCGGTGACGCGTTGGCTGGGTGGGGCTGTGCGGTGAACCATGGGCCTCTGCCCCGTCTGTGTTTTGTAAAGAGATTGTGAAGTTATGGCTTATGATCGTTTCTGACAATACATAAAGTTGCGGCTTGCAAGTTTCGCAATCGTCTATAGACAACAGGGGCGGCCATGGGCCTATCGCGTTCACAACCGGAAGTCGACAACGACAGCGCCAACTGGAACATTCCTCCTTTCTGGCACAAGCTCAACAGTTTTTTCCTGTTTCCCTTTCAGCGCACACCGTTCATGTATGCGGTGGTACTGTCGATGTGTGCGTATGCCATGTTCATGGGGTTGCTCATCGGGATTGCGGTGTTTGTTGGCCTGATGCTGGCCGTCAGCCGCTATGCCTTCAAGGCCGCAGCCTATGCATCGCGCGGCGTGCTGGACAGCAGCGACTATGACCACTATCCGCTGGACGCCGATCTGAAGGTGCTGCCCTGGAAGTTCTTTGGCGTGCTCCTGGTGCATGGTTTTGTCATCGGCATGCTCGCCCAGGCCAGCCTCAAGCTCGGCGTGCTGGGCAATCTGGGGTCGTCATTCCTGATTCCCGTCACTTTGATGGTATTGATCAGCACGGGCAGTCTGTCGTCGGCCATCAATCCGTTCATTCTGCTGGGCACGATTGCCGGTATCGGGCTGCCGTACTTTCTGTTGTGCCTGTTCTTGTTTCTGCTGATGCAGGGCGCGCCCATGGCCATGGGGTTTTTGCTGGTGCTGGTGCCCAAGGCCATGCTGGCGCCGCTGATGGCCTTTGTCATCATCTACTTTCTGTGGGTGATTGCGGCCATGATCGGCTATGTGATGTACCAGAACCATGCGGAGTTCGGCATCGAGCCCGACAAGGCGCCCGAGGCCGAAGGCGGCAGCACGGTGCAGATCGACCCGCAGGCCGCAGAGGCCAAACGGCGCGATGCCGCTGTTGCCCAGCTGGTGCAGAACGGCGACATGCAGGCCGCGCAGGATGAGGCGCGCGAATGGCAGCGCCTCAACTACGACAATGTCGCCGACCAGCGGCGCTACCACCGCGTGCTCAAGCTCACCGACAAGACGGCCGAACTTGCGCGCCATGGCCAGCAGTTCATCGACTTGTTATTGCGCAAGCAGCAGGCCAGCGAAGCCTTGGAGGTATGGGGCAGCTGCTACAAGCGCATGCCGGGCTTCAAGCTGGAGTCCGCCGAGGCGACCCTGGCATTGGCCAGCACCGCCTGGAAGCGCCAGCAGGTATCGCACGCGCTGGCGGTGCTGCAGAATTTCGAGAAGAACTATCCCGGCAGCCCGGTGATCCCGCAGGCGCAGGAGTTGATCGTGCGCGTGCTCAAACAGGGACTGGGCAAGCCCGATCAGGCGGTGCGCGTTTTCATGCGCATGAAGATGCGCCACCCCGAGCACCCCAGCACGCAGGAGGCGGCATGGATTCTGCGCGACGAATTGCCGCAGGATTCCACCAAGCCAACAGCACCCGTTGCGCCAGTGTAGGCGCTCTAGAGAGCAGCTCTGGCAGGTGCGGCATGCGCCACCCCTGCCTCCGTCCCCACCTGGGCGATGATGCCGCCGCCCAGGCAGACCTCGCCGTCATACAACACCGCTGACTGGCCGGGGGTGACCGCCCATTGCGCCTCTGGAAAATCCAGGTGGAAGAGGCTGTTCGTTGCATCGGCGCCGATGATGGCTGGCGAATCGGGCTGGCGGTAGCGGGTTTTGGAGCCATAGGTGCCCGCAGCTGGCGGGTGGCCTGCGATCCAGCTGGTGTTGTCGGCATCGAGGGCATGCGACAGCAGCCAGGGGTGGTCGTGCCCCTGCACTACGCGCAGGATGTTTTTTTCCAGATCCTTGCGTGCCACAAACCACGGCGCATGGTCGCCCGCGCCGCGCGCGGCACCCTTTTCCTTGACGCCGCCAATGCCCAGGCCCGAGCGCTGGCCCAGCGTATAGAACGACAGCCCCACATGCTTGCCCAGCTTGCGGTTGCGGTCATCCAGGATCAAGCCGGGCTCCTTGCTGATGTAACGGTTGAGGAAATCGCGGAATGGGCGCTCGCCGATGAAGCAGATACCGGTGGAATCCTTTTTCTTGGCGTTGGGCAGGCCAATTTCCTCGGCGATGCGGCGCACCTCGGTTTTCTGCAGTTCGCCCACGGGGAACATGGCCTTGGACAGCTGCGCCTGGTTCAGGCGGTGCAGAAAATAGCTCTGGTCCTTGGCGGGGTCGAGCCCCTTGAGCAGCTCGAACAGCCGGGTTTCGGGGTTCTGGCGCACGCGCGCGTAGTGGCCGGTGGCAATCTTTTCTGCGCCCAGGCGCATAGCGTGATCCAAAAACGCCTTGAACTTGATCTCGGCATTGCACAGCACGTCGGGGTTGGGCGTGCGGCCCGCCTGGTATTCGCGCAGGAACTCGGCAAACACGCGGTCCTTGTAGTCGGCCGCAAAGTTGACGTGTTCGATCTCGATGCCGATCACGTCAGCCACGGCGGCGGCGTCGACAAAGTCGATGTTCGACGAACAGTACTCGCTGTCATCGTCATCTTCCCAGTTCTTCATGAAGATACCGACGACCTCGTGTCCCTGCTTCTTGAGCAAATACGCGGTGACGGCCGAATCCACGCCGCCACTCAACCCCACTACGATGCGCTGTTTAACCATGGGCGCAATTATCCGCCTCGGCAGCGGGCGCTTGCTGCGCTAGGGCTATGCTGCGTACACGGTCTATCGTTCATATTTTTGAACGATGAATGCAAATTTCAGTGATTTATCTTTGATCGTTCCATCATTAATATTCATTCCAGGCGTTAGGCACGAATCTTCGTTGCAGACGCTCCAGGCAGGTAGGCCTGCCCAATGATCTGAAAAGGAATGACCATGTCCCACAAGCCCTATGTTCGCCTCGACAAAGACAATGCCGCCGTGCTGCTGGTGGACCACCAGACGGGATTGCTCTCGCTGGTGCGCGATATCGATCCCGACAAGTTCAAGAACAATGTGCTCGCGCTGAGCGACCTGGCCAACTATTTCAAGCTGCCCACCATCCTGACCACCAGCTTTGAAGACGGCCCCAACGGCCCGCTGGTGCCTGAACTGGTGCAGGCACACCCCAAGGCGCCGTTCATTCCACGCCCCGGCCAGATCAATGCCTGGGACAACGAAGACTTCGTCAAGGCCATCAAGGCCACCGGCAAGAAGCAACTGATCATTGCCGGCGTGGTGACCGAGGTGTGCGTGGCCTTTCCAGCGCTGGCGGCCATCGAAGAAGGCTTTGAGGTGTTCGTGGTGACCGATGCATCGGGCACGTTCAATGAAATCACCCGCGATTCGGCCTGGCGCCGCATGGAGGCAGCGGGTGTTCAGCTGATGACCTGGTTTGGCGTGGCCTGTGAGCTGCACCGCGACTGGCGCAACGATGTGGAAGGGCTGGGCACCTTGTTCAGCAACCACATCCCTGACTACCGCAATCTGATGAACAGCTATTCGCGTGCAGTGCAAGCAAATAAAGCGCCAATAGCTATTAAATAGGTAGCGACAAAGCCAAAACTGCAAGAAGCCACCATGGAGCAAGCGCATGTCATCGCCTACCAGGCGCAGACGGGTTTCATCGGCCTGCAACTGCCCGATGGCAGCTACGCCCTGGCGGAGCAACTGGGCAACCAGCCGCTGCGCGAAGGCCAGCTGCTGCAAGGCAACCTGCACAGCGTGGGGCTGGAGACGCTGGAAGACACCAGCACGCATGTGGCCTATGAGGTGTTCATGCAGGCCTATGGACTCTCGGCAGAAGGCTTGCGGCTGGCACTGCTGTAAGCACGTTCCAAGAACCTGCTCAACGTGGCCGCAGACATTGCAGATAGATATTGCAGATATAGATATTGCAGATATCGAGCCAGCAGATGGAAAAAGGCGATCCCCGGATCGCCTTTTTTGCTGCCACCCGAAGGCCGGGTTTGAAAGACGGGTTTATTGCGGTGTCAGCGCAATGCGTTCGCGCGTGGCTTTCTCTACTGCGCTGCGTGAATAGGCGAGCGGAAAGTACTGGCCTGCCGCCCAGGTGTTGGCGAGGTCACGGTAATGCGGGCTGGCCGGGTTGCCTGATTGGCCGGGCGTGTTGACCACGCGCGAAGCATCCCAGTTGCCCACATCCACCACCATGCGGAAAGACGCGCCCGATGTCAGCTGGTAGGTGTCTGCGTTGTAGCTGGTGGCCATGGGCGTGGCCCATGATCCGCCGATGCCGCCAGCCCCAACATTGAGCTTCTGCCTGGTGGCGCTGTCCACCACACCGGCCAAGGGGTGTACGAAGATCGCCTGGTGCAGGTCACCCCAGGTCCAGCTCTTCGCATCGGCCCCCAGCTTGCCCTGCAGCCACTGCATGGCAGGTGCAATGGAGGACAGCAGCACCTGGTCGCGCTCGGCAGGACTCATCCATCCCTGGGGGGTCTCCAGCACCGTGATCATGCGGGTGGCGCTGGTGTCCTTGGCAAAGCTGCGCTCGCCTGCCGCTAGCACCCGGTCGGTCAGTGCTTTCTTCAAGGTGGCGTTGCTCCAGACCTCGTACAGCGCTGCGGCGGCGCTGTCCTTGGACATGGTGCCGTCCCAGCCCTGCAGCATGGCCAGGCCCTGCGCGGTCTGTGCATCGCTGCTCTTGAGCGGCGCCAGCAGCTTGAGCAGGCGCTGCGCCGGTACGGCCACGATGTCGGTCTGCCAGGCTTCGGAGTCGGCAACGCTGAGCTTTCTGCCTTCCTTGGCTGCCTTTTCAAACAGCCCATGCAGACGCTGCGCACGGGCCGAATCGGACCATTCGTAGCCAATGCCCTTCTGGTAGAGAGGATGGCCGGGCGGCACATTGTTTTCGTTGGCGGTCACCACATAGCCGCGCTGGGGGTTGAACTCCCAGGGTAACTCGTCGCCATTGCGGTAGCCTGTCCATTCAAAGCGGCCGTCACCGGGTACGGGTGTCAGCCCGTCCCAATTGAGGCGGATCGGTGTCAGGCCGCCGGGAATCCAGCCAATGTTGCCACTGCTATCGGCGTAGACCTGGTTCTCGCCCGGTGCGCCCCAGCGGTTCATCGCCGCGCGGAACTGGTCGAAGTTCTGCGCCCGCATGTAATCCATCGAGCCGAAGTAGGGCGCCATGCCCAAGTCCAGCCAGGCTGCGCGCAGCGCGTAGGCTTTGTTGTTTTCGGCGGCCAGCACCGGGCCGTGGCGGGTGTACCAGTTCTCCACGATCACGGGCTTGGCCGCACCTTTGACAGGAATGGTTTCCGTGACGCGGGTCATGGGCTCCCAACGGCCCTGGTACTTGTATTCCTTGCTGTTTTGCGGGTTGGTCTCGTACACGTACAGGTCTTCCTGGTCCATGTAGAAGCGCGTCAGGCCAAAGGCAATGCGGCCGTTGTGGCCGATGGAGATACCGGGCAGAAACGGCTCGCCCGCGCCGATCACATCCATGCCGGGGGCCGAGA